>NZ_JBLWEX010000304.1:0-46596 GCF_048323875.1 Yersinia sp. LJYL362 | reverse complement strand
TAATAATTCATGGGATAAATCCTAAATTTACTTAATGATACAAAGAAGAATGAATTTTTAACGTTGCGCACTGTCCTTGATCGAGTTTTGTGTCATTCAGAGGACGCATAACAAACCCATAAGCATTGCCTAACTTTGCTGCCATGCGCAATCTAATACGGTCATTTTCTGATAACTCGGGTAGCCATCCAAGAACGACACTGTAATTTCCCGTCAACAACGCCTTTTCCATGGCATCAACTGTCGATAATGGATTGATCTGCCTCGCCTGAACAACTTTACTCATTGGTAAACCTGATTGCTGTAACCATAAACGGCTCAATTTCTGTTGTGGAGTCAGCCATAAGAGCCATCGGGATTGCTTACCAAGCTGTTGTAATAAAGGAAGCAGTAACTGTGCTACCGCAGGATGATTTTCACTGTACACAAGTTCACTGATAAGGCCACTGTAGCGCGCCGAAAAAAATGAGAAAACGATTCAGGTAGTTTGATAATTCAAAAGCTAGATTGGTTTTCTCATTTTACATGACTTTTATATTAATCTGTGGCGCTCTTCTGCGGGGATGTATTTGTAGATAGTTTTAGGTGATACATCTAGCACCAAAGCCACTTGATGCATGCTTGCGCCATTTGCAAACATTCGTCTAGCCCGCGCAACAACTTCAGTTGTCATTATCCTGCGCCGCCCTCCGACTCGGCCCTCAGCCCTAGCAACAGCAAGGCCAGCAAGCGTGCGCTCCACTATTAGCTCGCGTTCCATTTCTGCTAGTGCTGACATGACATGAAAGAAAAACCGGCCCATAGCAGTGCTGGTATCAATGCTATCGGTCAAACTGCGGAAGTGCACACCACGTTTTTTAAGCTCTTCAATCAAACCAATTAGGTGGCGAACGCTACGCCCCAGTCTATCAAGTTTCCACACAACCAATGTATCCCCTTGCGACATGGTGCGCATTGCACGCTTCAAGCCTGGTCGGTCTGATGATTTACCGCTAATTTTATCTTCAAATATTTGTTCGCAATTTGCACTAATAAGAGCGGCTCTCTGCAACTCGGTATTTTGGTCATTTGTTGACACTCGGATATAGCCAATAAGCATGTTTTATTCCCCATTAAAAATGATTGGAGTGTGTCACTTTTATGGGAATGGCTAAAGTATCAATAGTCTCGCAAACCTTGGTTTAGGCGACGCGGCTAAAAAGGGAATTGCATCAAATGCGGAAATGCAGTTGGGAACAGCGGATAAGCTGGTTTCACTTGTTGGACTGATGAGTATTTTTGGTAAGCGAACTTTCACAACAAATGATTATTTTCGTATTCCAGATGTGCCAGGCGGGCTAATCATTCAATGGTGCGGCGGGGCTACCACTACAACGGGTGACTCAACTCAAGTGGTGAATTTTCCAATTCCGCTCCCTACTGTATTGCTTCATCTATCTGTAACGACAATCGCGGGCAGTCAGTCAGTCAGTGACGCAAATTTCCAGCAGTTTGCTGCAACGTTATCAAACTGCACTGTAGTCGCTCAATATCAAAGTGGCGGCAACGTCTCAGGTGGTGTCACACCACGCGTATTCGTAGTAGGGTACTAATATGAAAGCACAATTCAGTCCATCTCTATTATCGTTCTATCCGCAAAATATGATTGATGACGGTAGTTACAATGAGTATTTACCAACAGATTTGATTAATGTAACCGATGGTGAGCTTTCAACATATTGGAAGCAATCCGCGCCCACAGGAAAACAGTTAGGTGCTGTTGACGGCAGGCCATTGTGGATAGATTTACCCCCGCCAACTGATGAACAACTCGCTGAGATTAAAGCTATTGATGTTGCCAAAGCTAAAACCGATAGATCAAAATTGATTAGCGATACCAGCAATAAGATAGAAACCCTAAAAGATCGTATCGATGCGGGACAAGACAAAGCTGCCGAGTTGAAACTGTGGAAGTTATATCGTATTGCACTTGATGATATTGATGTGAACTCTGCGCCGGATATTGAGTGGCCTTTAGCGCCAGAGTAATTAGTAATAACCGGGCTAATTAGCCCGGTTGTATTGCATATCTAACGTTGAAGTTTTGATAGAAATATCAAGTATCTTTCGTCGTTTTCTTCAACTTCTCCGAGATGATGAAAATACTCTGATGATTGAGGTTCAGGAAAAACGCTAGCAACTTCCGTTTCAGTATCATCTGTAAAATCAACGTAAACTTTTTGCTTTATTACTTTTGTCATTTTTAATCACCTTTTAGAATGAATAACCTGATATATAAATTACGGCTGGTGATGGCGCTGATAGCGTTGTGCCGTAGATGTAATAAAGCGCTTGCTGCTCTGTTATATCGATACCGTAGCTGCCTACAATGTCTTGCCCAGCTGTGACTGGTAATCCTGCGCGAATTTCTTGGTTGCCACACATCGAAGCATCGCCCGAAATTTGATACGAAGCGAAGCCTGGTGAAGTGGTGCCCCCGCCGACCTGCGCTGAGCCTTTTATTGCAATAGCGTTGCGTGGTACTGACGATGCTATTGCTAATCGCGTTGCTACACCTAATGTTGTTGTCGATAACGCAATTACGCGCTGGAAAGAGAGATTGCGCCCCATAAGCTGACTAACTTTAAACTTGCTCGCGGCGATCGGATTGACGCTGACAAGTGCTGATGCTGTGTAACCGGCTGGCATCACCCCAACGCACACTTCAGGCGCAACTGCTGATGTTGCGTTGACTGCAAGCAATGCGGATGTTTGAGTTGTCGGGTTATAAATCGCATATAGCGCTACAAATCCAGTCACAGGAACTGTGCCAGTATCCATACCGCCCACGCCAGTAGTCGCAAGGTTAATTACGTTGCTAAAACCGCTAAGTTTGTATTGCAATCCACCAATAGCATCTTGAACAACCAACTCATCTGCTGTGAAAGTCGCTGTTGCTAGAGTTACTGGAATACTCATTTTTGCATTTCTAGATGTACCAACGATCCCAGTAAGTTGTGCCAAATGTGCTACGTCGCCTAAACCAAGGTTTAAGAGAGTTGCAGCCACGGCAGCGGGGCCAGCGGTTTTAATTTCAGATAAATTATTGGCTTTTTGTAACGCACCAGTAAGCAACACACCTATACCGAGGTGGTTCCATGCGGCCGCAACGGCGGCGGGGCCAGCCGCTTCTATTTCAGAAAGGTTATTTGCTACTTTTAAAAAGTTATTACTATCTGAGCTGATAAGAGTTGTAATAGCCTCACTAAGTTGAGACAAATTTTCTTTATCGGGAGTAATATCCGCCGCAGCTAAAACATTCAGAATTTCAGCCTGAATGATGTTGAACCACGTCGAACCTGGCCAGCTCGGTGGAACGCCATTGCCACCTTCAGTAAACCATTTTGTGGTATTACTCTGCACCGGCGGTAAATTTGGCATAACCGGTACGCCTGTTTCGTTATCTAAATGAAACATTAAATATCTCCTTCATATATAAATTCATAACCCGTTCCCGCCAGCCGATATTTATTTAAAACGCATTCGAGCATCATGGCCTGGTCGCTGATAAGGGGGGTAAGTACGTTATCAGGCACCGTAAAACGGCCATCAGGTATCTGATAGACATGTACTTTCAATACAAATCGATAACGGGCGGGATACAGCGGATAGGTACAGCTTCGCAAGCAGTGATGGGGTAATATCACCTCAACTTCAATAGTAAATCCCAGCGCGGCGGCTACAGCTTCAATCTGCCAAGGGGCCAATCCACCTTTTCGGTAGTATTTCTCAATAACAGCATTGCGCCGCGAATCAAAAGTAATATTGGGAATATTGCATTCAGGGAGTGCTAAGTATTCTTCCCACTCGGGCAATAATAAAACCGTAGTATCAGGGCGCATTTCCAGCAATAACAAATCAGCACTACTTTCAGCACGATTTAAACGCCAGCTAAAGCCCCTTAGAAGTGCGCTTAAATTAGCGGTTACATCGCGTGGCCAAGCCTTTCCCCTCGGCATTAGTTGCTGTAAGACATTTTGCCAAGCCGTTACGCTGTGAGCCATGTAACTTCTCCAATCGTAATTAACTCTTCATCCTGGCAAGTAATATCAGCAGCAATATTAAGTTGATAATCCTTAACACCATTAGCAGTACCAATGGCAGTGCGTAACGCTGATAGCAATAATGTTTCGCCTGGTGATAACTGGCGTTGTAATAGATTCAGGTTAGTCAGCGTTGACGCGCGGGTTTCTGCGGTATCCGGTGTTAATTTTATATTCGGATTGAGTGGCTTTAACGTAAGGTCAAATATCCATACCTCAGTGCCACCAGGCTTACCGACATATTTGCCCGTTGCTGGGTCAGTATGGCGAAACAGATATTCATGCATCGCGGCTTTATCGGCAGACGTTGGGGTAATATCTGTCCGGCCATCATATACCCACGCTAATCCTACTGTTCCTAAACCATGCCATAAGTCTTCAGCCCATGCCCGACTTACACCCGGCACTTCACGCGCCCAGCCGACATAATCATGCACAGCCCCCCCCACAGGGGGATTACGTTTACGAAATAACAAACGGTCTAACAACTCACTGATTGGTTCAATATCGGTACCGTTCATGATACCGTCATCACCCACAACACCAATGCTCTCTACACCTGGTATCGGTTGGATTAACGTTAATGAATTTCCACCATCTATGTTGCCTGTGGTGCCAATAATATCGGCCTGCACAATAACAGTGATAACCCCATTAGCTGCTTCACCGGCATCAATAACGCTGTAGCCTATACCGGTTGTCGTCTGCATTTCTGTATCAAGCGGAATCGGCCTATTGCCATTAAATACCACTGGCCCAGTGGCAAAAGTGGCTTGTTTTTGAATAACACCTTCATTACGGGCAGTATCAATAATTGTTTGATCATCTGAGTTCGGTGAAGGAATTATTTGTGCCACAATCCAAGATTGATAATCATACAAATCACGAATACTACCGCTTACTGCAATATTTAAAGCACGTTCAACACCGACAATCGGTAATTGCTCGTCTAATTCAATTTGAATATCTTGCGCACCGGTATTAATAAGCTGGCGAATCGTTGGCACATTAAATGGCATATTCAATCGCCTCCCAGCGTTTTTTTATTTCTACTGTCAGTGAAGTTTTATCAGGGCGAGTTAACAGTACGGATAACCAAATCCAGTTGGTTTGCGGGATAGTGGCTTCAACTTGAATTGACCTTACCAGCCCGGCACGTGCCAGCGGTTGAAGGGCTATTCCTGCGTAATTCTGAGCTTTAAGGCGAACTTCTTCAGTGAGTTTTTCACGCTCAAGCAACCACAGCCAGGAACCCCATTCAAACTCACTGAATGAATCACCAGGCCAACCGCGCCGGTCATCCGTTCCATCCGGTATTTCATCGCTGGTCTTGGCTTTAGCATCAGTAAACAGACAAATCAGGATTAAAGTAACAAGCCCTTCGTCAAGCGAAAGGCCATTGTGGGTTATTTCAATATCACCGCCCGCGGGGACGTGCCAATTTAATCTGATGGTCATAGCATTTTCGTTGTTTCAGCACCGTCGCCATCCTCATGAATATGGTCAAATATACTTTTTCCTTTAACCGTAATATCATCTTCAAAGTTTGTCGGGCCGGTGACATTGATGAGTTTACTATTAATGTCACATTGTTCTTCAGCAACCAGATTAACTCTTTTCCCCCTTAGTTCTATTAACCCGTCTTTCTTCAAAATAATGGTATGCCCCTCTTTGTGATAAAGGCAAACATCGTTAGGATCCAACCCTTTTGGCCGACTTTTTTTATCTTCTACAGCAATGGCAATCTGACCAGAACGGCGACCACCTACGGCAATGACAATGGCTTCAGAGCCAGTTGGAGGGACAGAGGTTAATCCGTAGTTTTGAAAGCGTTCAACCTCGTCATTGGTTTCATCGGCAAGAGATTGGAGCTGAAGGTTTTGACGGCCCAAACTATCAGTGACCATCCGTACTACGGCACGATCAACAATTAGTCGCATACGCCTACCAAGGGCAGTGATTGACCGGCCAAAATTAGCAATATCTAATCCCATGTCACCCCCACTTGAGTGCCTTTTTTACCTTTCTTGCTCTTCGTGTTTTCGGCTGGCATATCCATAGACTCAGGGGGAACTAAAGACAGTATTGTTAATCGACCATTATCCCCTTCTGAAAAGGAAACGGTTTTAATTAACCAGGTCGCATTCAATTGCTGAATAGCGTCTTCTACTTGAACAAGCTTATTTGTCTGCCAGAGTGGGCCGCTATCATTATTCTCCCGCCAACCCGCCAGAGTTATTTCAGAGGTGTTGGCTTCACCCAACGCGCTGGCCTTGAGCCATTCCCCACGTGCACTGGCTCCGCCTACGGTGAGGTTATCTTCATTAACCAATATCTTTGGGCGATAGCGAGTAATTTCAGGGTCACTGATAATTATCTGGCGGCCACCAACCACTTTAACCGGCTGCTCGCCCCATGTGGTGCCACCTGCTGATGCAGAGCCTTTTATAATGTATTGGCTAGCCCGTTCGCGCCAACTGAAACGGCCACGGGCGGCAAGAATATTTTGACCTAGGACAAGAGACACACCGGCACGCTTTGTTGATGCGCGGGTAATAATTAACCGGCCCCAAGCATCTGACGTCATCAGTACACCCCGTTGCTTGGCCATACGATCAAGTAACTCGAATCCGGTTTCACCTTGTTCCAAAGTGATGTTGCTGAACGTGTCACCAGTATCAGTTTCAGTGATGACCTGAATGCCATAAGGCTTACATATAGTTGCAGCTATTTGTTCCAGTTTCTGGCCACGCCACTGGCCCGACTTATCAACAACAGAGCTATCAACCAGGTCACCGGTCTTATCACGACCAAGCACCCGCAAAGAAACAGAAGTTGCATCATAACTCGGGATGAAATCATCAATGTAACCGGTTAATACACGGTCTGGCCCTATGTCGACACTGCAAGGCATACCTGGCTTAATGGTGCGAGGGGCGGCATCTGACCACTGGGCGGTGACAGTAAGATCAAACTCGCCAGCGATACTTTCCAGCGAACGGTTAATAACCATATCAGTCCAGCCACCAAAAATGGTGCCGTTAACACTCAATGTCAGTGGTTCACTCATTGCCAACGACCTCTATAATTTGGGATGGAAGAATGAAAGCGGGATAACGCAAGCGGTTACGAATAACCAGGGCATCACGTTGTTCGGCATCGCCGGTTTCGCGCCAGGCTAACAACATCATCGGCACCGAATGGGTTGGGGACACACGCCGCAACTCCGGTAACTGGACGCTGCGAATACGCACATCATTCACCACGGCAAATCGCAGATCACGTAATGAACGCCAAAGTTCACGCTGGCCTGATTCAACGGCAATATTGGCTTGCTCTCCCAGCCGTTCTGCCAAGGCATCACCGATAGTTGTCGCCTGCTGGCTGGTTTCAAATGTGGTTGTGGCGACGGTTTCAGCCTGAGCAACTAGCGCAGAGGTGATAACCACTGCGCTAAAATCATCGATATTGGCTTGCATCGCATCCGAAATATCAACCAGCGAGGCGGGGGTAACACTGCTGGCCGTTCCTGCATCGGCATTAACCGCAACATTGTTTGCTAAGGAGTTTGTGGCCGCTCTTGCTGCTCTGTCGCCATCCCAACGGTCACGCAATTGGTCATACACCCGCAATGCCCAAGGTGCCTCGGTCACCAAATCTTTCATATCACTAACCAACCCAGTGATATCTCGAATCATTTCGCCTGGCGCGGCGATAACGATGCCAGACAAGTTTTTAAAGCGGTTTAGCCTGTCCATCCATTCATTCAGCGCTTCGGGCAAGGTTGGCAAATTAGCCACAAACCCTTGCAAATCATCAAGCAAGGTATCAACCATGCTACCCAAGCCATCAAGAGCGGCAAAGTAATCACCGTTGGCCAGTGCATCTTTCACTGCGTCAGCACCACTTAACGTGGTGGCGGTAGTATCTTCTTGCTGTGCTGGAAAAAGCTGCTCACCTGCTTCATAAACCTCAAAAGAAACATAAGCAATGCCTCCCTCTTCGGTGGTCAGTTTATGGGTAACTTTGCCTACCTGTACCTGCTGAATACCAAACCATGGATGAACCAAATCCCCTGGCCCAGGGGTATTCAGCGCGGCCAATAGCTGGTTTAACTGGGTTTTGTAATCTTTCCCCAACAGCTTTGCATTAATTTGCTGCTCAGTCAGTACCGCGCCATGGTCTTCAGTCCAGCCCACTTCCTTTTTCGGGTAAGCATGAGGGATTGCCCTACGGCCACCGGTACCCTCAACATCAACAAAAAAGAATGAAACACCACGAAATGAAGCAGGTAGCAGGTCTTCCCATTGGGTTTTAGCCATCAGTCTTGCCCCACATTACGTACACCAGATTGCGCACTGAGCGTCACGCCTGGCTGATTCATGGAAACGCTTTTGACTCGGGCGTCACCCTCAACGACCACCCGAATTTCGCCTTGCAGCTGCGGGGGAACCATCGGATAGATTGACGCTTGGTTTTGTGACTGAAGGGAAGCCCAAGGTGACGGGTCTTTATATTCAGGAGTCGAGTTTATCCATTCTTTGAGTTCCGCCCATACTGATGATGGGTCAACTTGAGTGGACTTAATATTGCTACTTTGGGCTGCTTCATCAGCCCATGACCGGACGGAAGAATTTTTAGCCCACTCGCCAGCGCCTGATGAATCGTAAATGGTCTTTGCACCCCAGTGAGCTAATTCATTCTGCGCATAAACCATCCCAGCCCCCGTTAAAGCGCGGGTTGCTGCTCCCCAAAAACCGCCAGAGGTTGGAGCCGGTGGTGCTGGGTTTCCTCCTGGTAAAGGTTGTTTTGGACCATTTGGGTTACCACCTGCGGGGAGTCCACCGGCTCCCATATTCACGACGTAAACAGGCATCACACCGGAACCAAAGGCATCCGTTACGCCTTTTGGTACCCCTTTTTTACCTGGATTAAGGAAGTCATAAGCGCCTTTACCAATCTGGTATGCCTTACGGGCGGCAAGGAGTCCACCAACAGCAAGAGTGACGTTTTTCCCAATTTCTAACCAGTTCTGCACAGTTTCCTGGTCTACAGAATTCAATGCATCGGCCAGTTCCTGAACCGGCTTGGCCAACTGCGCGTTAGCAAACTTTTGGCCGATGGTAGTTAAACTCTGTAAGGAGGAGGTGAAATCCTGTGCTGCATAGTTGGCATCAGCCATAATGCTCTTCCCATCGGCAACCACGCCCATATAAGTCTTTAATTTTGCCGCGCCAGCCTCGCTGGAAACCCCAGCTACTAGGTCCATGCTTTCCTGACCAAACCCGACCTCCATTAACTCGCCACGCTGACCTTTACCGCCTTTTTTACCACCGCGCATTGAACCGGCTGAAATCTCGCTCAGCAAGACAGGCAAATCGCGAATCGTGCCATCTTTGTTAAAGACATTTACCCCTTTTTTCTTAAGGGTATTTACCACTTTGGGGTTTTGCAGGTCACGAATAAAGTTCTCAACCATGGTGGCAGTTTTATCTCTATTGGCGGTAACGTCTTGTGCCGCTTCGGCAGTGGCCGCAACCGACATAACCCCGCGCACCCCTTTACCACCCGCTGCCGCATACAACGATAGCGAGGCTGGCAGCTTTTCAGCCATGTCTTTTAGCTCAAATGCACCTTCTTTGCCGAGCTTGTTCATGCCATCCAGCGCCAAACGAACAGTGTCAGAATCCTGAATAAGAAACTTGCGATACTCAGCAATCAGCCCACCGATGCTTTCACCGGAACCACCCGAGCCTGCAACGGTTGCACCAATATTTTCACGGTTTTGTATAGCAAATTCTAAATCACCAGTACGACCATTTATCTCTTCGAATGCACCAAAAATTTCACTGGTATCAACTTTATATTTTATTGCTACATCTTGAATGCCACCGAAAACGGCTTGCATATCTTGCTTGGTTTTATCCGCAGTAATACCTAACCGGGTTAACCGGCGGTCTACCGTGGCGTATTGTTTTAGCATCGCGCCGCCAGCAAAACCGGCAATCGCCGCGCTATACCGATTACCCAGTTGGTCTAACCCACGACCTGCTGCTGCACTGGTTGCCTGAATAACCGACATAGCCCGTTTATTATTTTGAGCAAAACCAGACATACTGCTGCCATACTGGCGAGCCTTCGCCACAAGGTTACCCGCCAAATTGATGATGATTTCAGTGTCAAGACGGCTTGCCATGCGACTTCCTCAATTGTTCGGTGATACGAAACAGTTGTCGTAACGGCAACTGTTCCAAATAGGCGGGATTAAATCGGGCAGATAGATTCACAATTAAGCTAATTAGCGCCGCCGCCATCGGCATTAGCTCGCCCCCGTTCAGCTACCTCCGTGAGCATGTCATCCATGGCTTCGGCGTTCTGAGTCAACAATTTGAAGTCATCAGGATGGAGCTGCAAAACCTGCTTTAAGCTTAAAGGCCCAGGGATTGAACCAATACTGGCGATTTGACGGCGTAATAACTCCACCCCCATCATCACTTCCGAGCAATACGCGACTGCTTTACCGGACTCACCGATAACAACACGCTCCGCTGCAAGCTGAGCATCAACGATATCTTTGGTGGTCAACTCACGTAATTGCACTTCGGTATGAAGGGTTTCATCGGATGAACCCTTAGCTGTCACCAAACCATTAGGTAGCGTCATCGTCATTTGAGCCATGAGTTACACCTTAACCAAACGTGTGCCGATGAAATTAGCTTCAATCTCACCAGAGTCTTCACTGAGAGGTGTCGGGTTATCGGTGGCCGCACCGGTCAGCATGTAGGACAACCCGTTATCACCTTCAAACATGACAGTGACATTTTCCCAATTACTGATTTCAATCACGTCCACATCTTCAGCAGCGGCAATCGTTAACTGAATCGACGGTACCGCCATTTTGCGCGAATACCCCCAATGCTTGCCGCCGCCACTGTGCATAGTACGGGCGAACCCACCTGGGTTAAGGGTGGATTTACCCGCTGTTTTAATCTCACGGCCATTAACCCGAATCGATGCCATGCCTAAAATCATGATGCCCCCTTAGAGCTTGAATTGAATCAAACCAGCCAGCACGCGCAACTGATTGATGATGTTGGGATGGATGACAAAGTTCAGACGGTTCATATCGGTGGTGTCGCGGTAGACCTCTAACGTGTCCTTGTAGTTGTCGAAATCTTCTACAAGACCAACCGGCTCCAACTCTGTCAGGAAGATATCAAGCAACTCTTCTCGGCCTAGCTTAGGGGTCATGACTGGTTGACCTGGTTGCAGATGTTCCAACACATCATCACCGGCTAACTTGTGGCGGGGATAACGATTAGTGAAGCGGTTTTTAATGACATAACGGATATGGCCAAGGGTCGCCGGTGACGTGATATCAAGGTATGAAGTATCTGCATCACCAAAGCTATTAACGCGGTAAGTGGTGATTTCACGCTCAATACACACATTACTGCCGGCATCGACAAAATGCGTGGCCACACCATCGAACAGATGAAGATTGCGTTCAACAGGATCCCAGCGAACTTCTTTAGCCGCAGGAAGGATGCCGGTTAATGCGAGAGTTTGCAGGGGGCGAGCGGGGTCAATGGCCAAAGAATATGCCGCCGTTCCCGCATAAGACGCCGCCCACAAGTAGGCTGGTTGTGGCGCAATGTTGGTTCCCATGCTGGTGATCAGGAAGTCATTACGATTGTTACCCCAGGTGCCAGTTTGGGCATGAGTACCACGAATGGCGGTATACGCAATGGCCTCCACCATGCGCAGTGGCCCCCAACGATCAAGCAGTTCATCACGTAAGGTATTCAGGCTGGCTACATCATTAAACGGGCAAACAATATGATTGAACCAGTCATCACCCAAAGCTGCAATCACACTGGTCATATCCGGTGTTCCGGTACCGCCCGTGAATGCCGCAGTGGTAATACTTAAACCGGCAGGCGTTTGCTCACCCACGTAGTAATTAAGCCGTACATCGAGATCGTTTGTGGTTTGTCCACGCCACTTGGCAGTGAGTACCACGGTACCCGTTTCACCGGCTTTAACCGCAGCAATAACTGGTAACGATGGCAGTGCATTAATGGCTGCAACGATAGCATCAGCAATAGCAGTGGCCGCTTGCTCAGCTTTAACGCCGACTTGTACCGACTCACCACAGACTAATAACGATAATGTCCCAGCGGCGGTAGCGGTACCGGTAACAATAAGCTGAGAGGTTGCCGCAGCACCGGCGGCGATATCGTCAATCCCCATAGCCCAAGTTTCTGTATAGCTGTTGGCCTTACGCAAGGTTTTAAGCATTTCAGCCAACATAGAACCACGCCCAAACAACTGATTGGCCGTGCTGTCACTGGTAATGCGGTTTTGTGTCAGTGGTTCGGCAGTTCCGCTGGTCAGTTGCTGACCGATAACCAAAATCTTATGTTGTTGCGCCGGTGCGCCATTCAGTGCCAGGGAGTTATCAATTTCGATGTAAACCAGTGGCACGCGAATATCATTAGGAATTGAGCCTAGCGACATATTATTTCTCCACTTTTACAGTTTTAGCAGCCGGTGTATTGCTAACGGCTGGCTCAGTTTCAGCGACAGTGGGCGCGAGTTCTGTTACCTCTCTTACCTCAAGATCACCTTCAGAAATCCGGCGCAACCAGAACGCATTCAGGGTTACCGTTTCCCCGTCAGCCGCCAGAAGCGAACCATCGGGCTTGCGTACCTGTAAGTTGGCCTTGGGTTTAAGCATTTTCATTTTCATTACTTTCTTGTCCTCTTACGGGGATAACGGCTTCAATGACAGGAACGCCAGATTTAGGCGTGGCGTGCATACCAAGCCGCAGGAAATCAGGTAACTCACTGATATCAAGATCAGTATCGAGTTTATATTCCTGATTCCACATCACGGCCCACATCGTCAGACCTAAATCATCCAGGCTGCCGCTGTAGATGTTATCGGCGGAAATAGCATCAGCGCGCTTCTCCGCTCCCATACCTTTGGTCGATGCCATTTCAGTGATACGGCGAACAATTTTGGCCACGAGAATTTCACAGCGCAGGTCACGGCCATATCCCCACACATCAGTAGTCATCACATAAGCGGCAAAGGTCACCAGGCCTACAGTGCCACCCGCTTCATGCCGAATGTCTCTGATGCGTAACGCAGCAATACGAACACAGCCATCACGATCAGATAAGTATCGCTTCACTTCTGCTGGGGTATTGAACTGGCCAATGTGTCGCTCAACGACGGGAACCTGGTCAGGGTTATTGCCCTGAATAACTGGGTTTAGCCAGGCAGCAATTTTATCCGCTGCCGCAACCGTACTGCCCAGTGTGACCAGGCTAGGGCGTTCACTACTCACGGTAATACCTCTTTCCAAAAGTCACCGATGACATGCAATAGCTCTTTACTGTTGCTGCTCGAAAGGCCAAGAAACTCACGTTGTGCGATTGACATCATGCGGCTGTGAGCACCAACTGTTTGCCAAACGGGATGTTTAAGCACCCGTCCAAATGCCTGTTTAATCAGGCGTTGATGTGAGCCAACGGAAACGCTGCCATTAAACCCTTCCTGATGAACCCGGGCATATTCCAACGGCGTACCAACCCGCACCTGATTACGTTCAACAACATAGGTAATGCTATCGTTCAAATTTCCGTCACCTTGCAGCAGGCTTTGATTTCCATGACGGGTTTTAGCATAACCGTCTGACCAATCTTGCCAGGCAGTGCCACTGGGTGATTCTTTCTCATCCGTGATACGCCTGCGGGTTTGGGTCTCGACAATCGCGCCAAGGCTCTCCAGTAATTCACCACGCAAACCGCTATCCGCTAAACGCTCCACGGCCTGTTGAAGTTGGGCGAGTTTTTCTGTGCCGAACACTTCAACCTGAATCCCCATTACAACACCCCTTTCAGGCTGTTACGGGTGAATATGCGGGGGTTTTCACCAGTCATAATGACCTTGCCGCTGGTTGTTTCAGTCGGTTGTTCTAAGGTCGGCAATCCCAAATCACGCGTGCCATTCGCAATTTCTTTAATCACTTTGATAGCATCTTCATAGCGCTTACGAACCAGCTCGGTTGCCTGATTGTCTCTGTCAGCCAGCCAGTAGAAAGCGATTGAAATGGCTTGCCGGTTCAGCATTGACGGGACAGTGGTTTCCAACGGCACTTTAAAACGCCGTGACAAGAGCGAATTGATCTCTTCATCGGTAGCCGTTAGCGCCTTGGTAATGGCCACTTCATCGAGTGCATTGGTTTCCCGATTAATGGCCACGTTCCAAACATAAGAACCGTCCGTATCAATCAAGTCCTGGCGGGTTAAGTAAGCGCTCATCATTACTCTCCAGCCACAACAGGTACGACAGTCACGCGCAAATGAGGATCACGTTTTAAACGGGCCGCAGTATCAGCGCTGATAAATGGCGCAAGATTGCTGGTATCCGGTATGCCGCCATCGTTATCAGCAACAGGTTCATCACTGACAAACACATTGATACCGGAATGAGGCCAGAACTGACCGCAACGATAAAACCCATTGACATGAACCGCTGAAACCAAGAGCACTTCAGTCAATGCAACTTCACCAGACTGAGACAGGTCATTCATCAGCGAGCCGATTTGGGCTTGCGAAAGCTCAAGTTGGTCGGCGTCAAGTTGCGTCCCCGCTATGCTGGCTGATTCATGTGATTGGCGATTGTCTTCAATCACAATAGAAACAGTCCGAGTGGTATCACCCGTCACTCCAGTAATTGGCTCATCCGGTTTCTGTGTCGCACTGAGTTGCTCAAGCTGAAGATTTCCTCCCGCATCCAGCGCTGTAACAGCCGACGCTGTAGCGTGTTTATCTTCCGGTGAAAGAACCGTTTCGATTTGCTTTTGCTTTGTTTTTCCACTCACTGTTCCGTCCTCTTTAAAGGGGGTTTTAGCGGGCGTTAAACACCCGCTAAAGTTGGATAATATTGACTGAGCAATACGGTTATGGCGTAACCGGTGGTGTGACGATGAACGGGCTATTCACAATTTTGACGTCCTGGTAATAGATGTTGGAATCACCACCATCGACTAACATGGCCTCAATCAAACGCTTAGCGGCTGCACGATTGCTTTTCCCCACAACGAGCGTGGTTGGCGTAATACCCAAAGGGGTGCCATTGTCTTTGAGCATTCCTTGCATCAGCTCTACAGCTTTCTCGTAGTTCGCGGCAGTCAATGGAGTACGGGAGGCCACAGCGGTTTGCCAGAAACCAAAGCCGACATTGGAACGCGCATCGACACCAAACAGGAATTCGTTGTTCTTGAAGGTATGCTCATTGCTCAAATCATCCAGCGCAGTGAAGTTAAAATCACGACGGTTTTGGTAGATGATCGGCTTGAGGATTTGAGAACCATCGATAAGGAACCACGGTTCACCCAGTTCTTCACCCGTGCCGACAATGTTGCTGTAGGTTCCACCTGCCATCGGATGGTCGGTATCAAAGAAATTCTGACCATCAAAACAAAGTGTATGGAAACCAGCGACCAACAGCGGGAATGTCAGTTTGTCAGGGAAAATCGCCGTATCCTGTCCTATGCGTTGTGCAATAACCGAATACTGACCTACTTGATCATCTTCAATCGATTCACGTTTAACTTTGATCGAGCTTTCCCAAGTCTTGTTGAAAATGGTGTAACCATTTTGGGCTAACTCCGCGAACTGGCGTGCACCAATCCACTCTTTGATCTCCGGCCAGTCACCCAACCAGGCATAGGTATTTGACGCACCACCACTGGGAATAATCGTCGCGATTTCCTGATACAACGGCTTGGCACCGTTAAGACCTTTGGTAAACGACGCATTTAGCGAAGTGCTGATTGCGTGCAAGATTTCAGCATTAGGAGTTGGCATTGCTGTTATTCCTCAGTGGTTTTCGGTTTAGCTGCCAGGAATTCATCTTGACTGATGCCCATGCTGCGACACATCGCCAGCTCGGTATCAGTCAGTTCCGGAGCGGCGTTCTGACCATCTTTTTTCGGGGCTGGTTTGGTATTAACAATCACCGGCGCACCCTTGACGAACTCAGTGAACTGTTGACGTCCACTTTCACTGCGGCAGGTGGCGAGGTACATATCGCGGTTTGCGGGAGCGACCTTGCCGCTGGCAATCGCTGAATCCACCAGAGAAGCAACGTCTTTCTCCGCCAGCACATTCAGTTTGGTTTCTGCTTCTGTGGCGCGGTTCAAGGCCAACTCATAGGTTTCCTTTGGCACAAACGTGCTTAGGTCAGGGTTTTGAGCACGGTTTAACGCCACTTGCTCTGCGGTTTTCAGGCTCTGGATAGCAGTGACGCCGTTTTCAACGGTGGCATCTGCACCCAGGCCCAACGCTGCCGCAATCAGTTCAGGCAGTTTCATATCGGTGTTCTCCGAGTTAAGGGCAGGAAAATCTAAGTTGGGTTTGTTGGTCAGTCCGGCACTGGACAGCTTGGTAACCAATCCATCAGGGGTGTTATAAAATGCGGGGCTGTAATAGCGATATTTACGACCACGGATTTGCGCCGCGCCATCAGCGTTCCAGTTGAATTTACCCATGATATAAGCGCCATCAATTTTGAGGTCTTCTATCCAGGCATAGGCGGGGGCTTCTTCGCCTTTCGGGCCTTTCAGTTCTGTGGCATGTTCAACATCAACAGGAATAAAGAGGCCAGCCAGCGACTTTGCAATTACCGCTTCAGGTTCATTGTTTACCCAAACACGGCCATCGCGCCCCTTAAACAGGCCAATAGGCAGCACAGGAAGCCATTCAGGAAGTGGCTCATCTTCTTTGCCAATATTCAGTTCGAAACAGAGAGCCACGTAATTCGCAGGCATGGAAGTTATCCGCATAGGAAATCATGCAGACAGTGTGAAATGAATGGGGGGGATAGGTGGATTAACCGCTTTCCCTCTAATCGAGGGGCGGAACCGTGTTTAAAACACGTTTAAAAGCGCACAGGAACGTTTAACAAAAATCCTGTGCGTCATCGTATCACAATGCGGGTTAAGGTCACTACGGTAGGTTCAGGTGGGTTTCCCTGTGAAACTAACTATCACCATCGAATACTTGCTGTTTGGTATTGAGCTGACGCTCTAACGCAGCCTGTCGGTTGATTCCAGGATTGTAATTCCAGCCTGGGTCAATCCCTTCTGGGATTAACTCTTCTTCACCTGTTCGCTTATTCAACCACTTCACATTCTTGACAGGTGGAGCCTCAGTTTTTAATGGTGTCTTGGTTTTGCTGACCTGACCGGTAGGTAAACCATTATCATCATAGACAGCGGTGGTTTGTGTTGCGCCGTTCTCAAGCAACTGCTCATATTCATATTTACTGACCTGGCGAATACCGCATTTACAGCCCCAACCATTTGGCCCTGTGTGGGTTAACCAAAATGGATCATCAACCGGCAAACAGATATTGGCCCATTTCAAATGGTCTACACGATGTTCGCGGGAGGGGCCAAGTGTATAGATCAAATATGGCATAGCACGTTTGGTTCGCTCTATGCGTTGCCACTGTCCTGCCGTTCTGGCGGTACGCATGTTGGTATCATAGATGGTCCGTAATCGACTTTCGCTCCCCAACTGTACTGTTTTAGTTTCATTGGTTAGTGGATCAACCATATCGCGGATACCCCACCAACCCCGCTTTACCAACAACGGCTCTAACACTTGCTGAAACTCTCTGAAAGTCTGGCCTGTTGCCAGTGCGTTGGTCACCAGCTCCTTCACGTCATTGAGTAAATCGAGCTGTGTCATTTTGGCAACGGTAAAGGCCGCGCGTTGCTCTTCAAGCCAAACATCACGGAAATCAAATCCAGGCTGAAGATATTTAGCCTTAAACCAGGCCAGTGCTTCTTTCGGTACAATATCGGGAATTTTATCCGGCATCACTTATATCCCCCATACCCCGAGCCAGAAAACAAAGCCGCGCTAGTTGGTCTACAAATTCGTCTGCATCCAGGCTGGCCTGTAATTCAGGCAAACGAGCAAGGAAATCTTCATAACTGGCGGCATCACTGGCCAGCGCTAACACCGGATTAGTGAATGCAGAGCCAACACGCTGCCAATCGCTAATCCCTTCACGGGTCAGCGAGTCAATATCATCAGGGGCAGATTGGCGATTAAGGGCGATATTTTCACGGTTTAGTGCGGTGAACATACCAGCACTATTGGTAGGCTGAAGAATATCGGAACCGGCTTCCGGTTCGGGTAATCCGAATTTGTCACGTAATACTGACGCCTGCACTTTCATGCCACGATCAATCAGTGGGATTAACGCATCCACTAAGGCTTTCAGGTTCTCTGGTTCGTTAATACGCAGACAGACGTTCGGATAGTTATCTTGAGGGCCATAGTTGAGCATGATGAATGGCCGCACCAGAAACTCATTCAGCGTATTCTCAAGTTGGCGGGCATCCCAACGGGCTATATCCATTCTGACCTGATTATGAACATTAGCCTGACTCTGGCTGCTACCATCATCAGTGGTCATTGTCTGGCCCAACACCGCTTTACTGGTTTGTGCGTCGCACCATTCGGCCATTCCCTTGAACAGGTCACCGCCCCCCTGACGGCTGGCCGTTTCAACCATATCAATCTGCATTGATTGGGGAATTGCGCACCCCGCATCCGATGCTAAGGATGCTATAGCATCAATCAAGGTCTGGATATCTTCGGTACTGGCGTTCGGGCCATACTTCCCAAGCGTGATCGGCAAACCAAATTTCTCACCGAAAGCCCACCAGTCACGGACGGTAAAGGATTTCAGCATATACATTACCGCCACCAAACGCGCCAGACCATTACGCAACGGCAAGCCAGATTTCAATCTTGGCTGATGGACGATGTACTTGTATGCGGCCAATGGTTCGCCATGGAATGGTTGTGCTTCGGTCAGAACGTGAACTTGCCGTAACGTCTCGGCATCCATCTTCAGGAACCGTGGGTCAACCCACGAATAGTCACGCGGCACCCATTGGGTGCTTGATGAGATATCCCACAGGATTTCTACTACTGCAATGCCTTTTCCTAAGCCATCGAGCAAATCAAATAGCAGCTCTGGTATTTGTGGCCGTTCAATCATCATCCGTACTGCATCGGCTATTTCAATATCACGGGCATCATCACTGGCGGCTTCTACTGTGGGTTCTATCCCTGCCACGGTCAGCTTGCGGGTACGCAGCACACTTGAATAATGCAGGTCACGTTCTTCCATCTCTTCAGCCAGGATAAAATAATCCAGTGCATTACCTTCAGCCGCCTGGCGCAGTACACCTGCCAGTCGTCGAGGATTCAAGGTGCTGGCCACGCTGATACCTGAGTTAGCTCGGCGCATACCGGTGGAGCGAGCGCGGGTTTGCTCTTCCTGAAGTTCATCTTTATTCACCGTTACCGCTTCGCCGGTAGCAGGATTAAACAGATTGCGGATAGCACCGGTCAGTTTGTTTAACATCAGAGTAGTCCTCGCTGATTTTTCAGCCCACGGGTGGTATGTAACTGGCGGCGTTCTTCTCGCTCATCTGGTCGTTCGGGTTTATTGAGCTTGTGCAGTTCGTAGCGACGGCAGTCTTCTTTGCTGGCCAGAAATGCCAGGAAGATTGCAATAGCTGCATCGCCATGGCGTTTCTTGCCGTCAGTGCCGGTGGTGCGACTGTCATCAATGCCTGGTACACCGCGCAATATCTGAATAGCACCCAAGTCGTTAATCACATCTTCATGTTTCGGCACTACCAGTTCGTTATCTTCAAAGGCAGATTTAAAGCGCGGCATATTTTCACGATAGTGCGGAACAGAAAGCATCACCTGTTCCACTTCATTGCCGTAACGGTATGCCGCTTGCTCAGCCAGATATTGACCATTGCCGCGAGCATCCAGTTTGATACCGTCACGACGCGGCAAGCGATCACAAATGAAATACAATGCCTGCTCTTGCTGCTTGAAAGGGACATTGGCCAGTTCGACCAGGAAAGGAACCTCACGGGTGGTATCGTCATTGACCGTGATCGGCGCAAAAACAGTTAAGTCGCCATTACGGGCAAAGTCTTCACCCAGCGCATGACGTAAGTGGGTAGGTAAACGGTTGAGTACAGGTAATACAATTTGCTCTAGCCATTCCTGCATCTCCAGTGCACGCATAGGCTCGGATAAGGCATTGAATTCAGCGGAGCCAGTAAAGCGTAGAACAGGGCCAGCCCCCCGCGCAGCACGTTCACGGATGGAACGCGGTAAATACACACCGCTGCCGCTTTTCGGCTCACAGTAATATTCCTCCCTGGCATCTTCCGGCGTGGCAGTGTCTTTCAACAAGTTGCCTTTCCACTCGTCTTCAGCCGCCTGGCTCCACTCTTTACGCGTGACCTGACAGATACGACGATAAAGCCCCTCACTACAGGCAATATCAATATCAATACGGTGAACGGAGTAGCGTTTTTTGCCTGCGCGGCTGTCAGTGATAATGGTATTAAAGAGATTATCAATACCGTTATGGGTGGAAATAAGCCGTACTTTAGAACCCCACATCGTCAGTGCCAGCGCCGCTTTAAGTACTGCCGCAAGGTCACTCTGGAATGCCGACTCATCAATAATGACATTGCCCTGCATCCCACGTAAATTCGAGGGATTGGACGACAGCGCCTTGATTTTGAATCCACTGGCAAAATTGATGACATAAACCAGAATGTCCTTATCTTCATCTGCCAACACCTCTTCACCGATATCAGACGCCGCCCAATCATAAGCTTTCGCCCACATCGAACAGGCATCGATAAACTCACGGGCCATGTCTTTTGTCGTACCGACATAGAAGGTATCACAGCCACCGGCACTGGGAGCCATTGAACCATTAAGCGCAGCGTCTGCCGCTTCTGCCCAGGTCAAACCGGTACGGCGTGACTTCTCGGCAATCTTCAGTTGCGAAGTGTCAGCAATCCAGCGCCGCTGATAGGGAAGCAGCACTTGGTCAGCATCGAACTCACCCGATAAAATGGCCGATGCAGACTGATTCCGCAGTTGTTCATGTTGTGGCGTTAATGGGGTCATTATGCAATCCCCAAAATCTGGCGACGAATATCAGCCGCAGTTTCAGCCGAAAGCCCCGCTTGCTTGGTGATTTTTTCGGTTTGAGCGGCAACCTCTTCAGCGAATGCCTGGCGTATCTCTTTTTCGCGCTTGTGGCTGACCATCTGCGCCTGCTCAATGCGCTGCGCCACCAGTGCCAATTGCCCCAAGGCTTTTGGCTCTACATGTTCCTCACCTTCAGCCAGCTTCATCGATGTTTCAAAAGCCAGCGTTTTGACAAACTCCATCAACAGCTTGCCGATATCAGTGGTGGGGGTCTCTCCAAATTTTGTTACCCATACATCAGCCATCTCCCGCGACTGGCGGATACGTGATCCAATGGACTCCATACGGCTGGCATAGCGGTTTAACCCAGTACGACTCACCCGCATCTCTTCAGGCAATGCATGGCCATCAATCAGCTCATTAACCGCTTCCCTGATTTGTTCCTGGGTATAGCGTTTATCGCGCAACATCTGATGGAGTGCATCGCGAATAGGCTCAGGTAGCAAATCAATCTTTGATGGTCGGCCACGGGTTGGGCGTTCATCGCTCATGCTTGCTCCTTGCTGTTTCTAACTGATTTTTACGCTGTTTTTTTATGGCTCTCGCCAGTGTTTTCCAAACGCGGTCATATTCAGGATGGGATGATAGAAAGGTGTTGAGAAAACCATCGGGGGCTGTGGCATCGTATGGGGTACCCTTTGCCTTTTCATAGGCTTGCGCAATAACTTCCCGCTCTATTTCGCTGCAAACCAGAACGGCGGCAAGCTTATCAAAAATACCTCGTTGCGCTGTGGTATAGGGTTTTAATTTTGACATATCAACCCCTTGCCCGTGGTTTCTTAACACCCGGAACAGACGCCAACCCATTCGCCACATCTTCACCACGGCCAGTAATTCGGGCGACAAAGCAACCGGCCACATCGGTCAGACTGACCAACCGTTGCTCACTGAGCCAGCTCAAGTGGGTACGAACTGAATCGCGAGAAAGGCGATGGCCATAGGCTTCCAGGCACGTTTGCAAAACTGACTCGTTGGCACTTTCGCCGCACTCCAACAGGGAGCGCAAAATAACCAACCGTTGATCGCTATCGAGAATGTCACGCATCGCCATTCCTCACTTATCCTTTAATTCGTTTTCTAACAGCAGGTCACTGATACGCTGTACTTGCTGTAATTTAGGCCCGAGTGACAGTAGTTCACCGCGCAAGCTACTAATTTCCAACTGAAGCTGGTGAAGCTCTTTCTGGCTTGGTAACGCCGAAATAGAGGATTGAATCGATTGAATTTGTATTTTAAGTAATTCAATCTCTTCACGTTTCACATAAGTCTTCGCCAAAAACATTTGAATAAGATTGACCGCTGACATAAACAGCGCCCAGACAATGGCCCAGTTACTTCTTATAAACTCCCACTCCATGCTGGGCCTCCTTCAATTCTTTGATTTGCTGGCATGTCACACATCGAACAGCATCAAGTGCTAAACGCTGTAGGGGAATATTCTCCCCACAGTCGTTACAAAAACCGTATTCAATTGGAGCGTCTTTAACACGGTTTAAATGGGCGTTTAACGCCCGTTGTCGGTCATTAATTTCAATGTCACTTGCACGGTCAAAATCATCCATTATTTGACCGCCGGTAACTTGTGTTTACTGGATTTGCTGAATCGGGCAAAACCATCGAGAGTACGAAAGCCTAGATAACCCAATGCTGGTGTTGCTAGCATCAGTGCAATATTCCAATCAGGTTCAGGCATAACTATCAGGTGTCCAGCGGCAGAAGCGACAGATGCCGCCTGTAATCCGATTGACAGCAACAGAACGTAAAAAATCGAGCTATACAGCGACAATCGAGCCATCAGGGGACGGGTGCGACGCACATATTCATCAACTGCGTTATCGCCGTTCCTGATAGTTTCTTGCGTCTCATGATGTTCAGCCTGGCCATCAGCCAACACCATCTTCTGACGATCAAGTTCAATCTGTTGCAGTTGCACTTTCAACGCCTCTAACTGAACAAATTGCTCAGGGGGCAGGTTTGCTAGTTTCTGTTCCAATATGCGTTGTCGGTCTTCTGGGTTTACCGCCTGGTTAATGCTTTCAACGATACCAGCGACACCATCGGCAGTGCTCGCCGTGCCGCCGCCGAACCACCCGCCCACCGTGCGTAAAAAGGTGGGGCCAGCTTTAAGCAATACACTGGCAACGGCCGAAAGTGTTATCGGATCCATAGTGCTCCCCAATATTTAATTGTTTTGCGGAACAGAGGGAAAGCAATGAAACCTAATCCAACGATGGGAAGGCTTATCCAACCAATAAAATGCCAACCAACCAACCCAGCAATCCAAATGCAACCACCACTAATACTTCCCATCCCATAATCAAACAATCTTGTATGCCATTGGGTTTTAAATGGCTGCGAATATATGAATTCTGAGAAAATCACAAATCCAGAAATAAAGGCCCCACACCACACAGCCACGACATACCAACCTGCAAAGAGTGTTAAAACCAACGGAACAAAAATAACGGCCACAGAAAGCAGCAACATGAAATAGTTAGATTTGAAAAGGCTAAGAAGTTTTACCATGGTATTTTTCCTTGTAACGCTGGCATTGCCAGGCAATATCAGTAGGGGCGACTGAATCCCATCCCCGCATATAAAAAGCGGCATGAGTTCCATCACATCCGGTGTAATCAACTGGCTCAGGCTTGGGGCCATTTGCCAGCCTAAATAACACTTCTTTTTTGAGCCGGTCACGGCGACCAGCACGACAACTGTCATCCCAGCCTTTACCCATGATTAGCTTCGGGTTACTGAATGAGAGCCGCCCACAACTTCCCAACAAGCGTTAGCAACCGCATCCAAACGATTGAACCAACCGTTCAGATATTTAGCCTGGGAAGAATTGGATTTAATGATTTCCGCGTAATAGCGGCTGCGGCGTAGGAGGTAGCGAGTTAACAGCCACTCAGGATCAGCACTGATAACAGCGGCGGTGGTTTTAGGGCCAACAATGCCATCAGCCACAACCCCCGCAGCCTCTTGTAGCAGACAAAGGGCTTTTTTGACACCATGCTGTACCGCTGAATCAAAGACCAGCAGGGAAATGCCATCTGGCCAACTAGGGCAGTAGGAGGGATACCAGTAGTCGCGGTAATAAATTTGCGTGGCCTGGTCTAACGTGAGGTCTTTGATGCGCGTGTCGGGTTTGCTATCACCATCAACATCGGTCATGCCATCAGCCAAACCATCACGTTTATCGGAGATCCCCCAATGGGTTTCTCCACCTTTGTCCGTAGGGTCATTGACATAGCCTCCTTCGGAGCCAAGAACAAAAGCGATAGCATGAAGTAATGCAGGGGAGGAAATAACAGCGTTCATTTGCACCTCTGGAACATGGAAACCGGTTAATCCGGTATTTGTTCCAGTGTGCTACGGGCATAAAAAAAGCCGGATTAACCGGCTTCATTGTATTTTTATTGTTTTAATTCCAGGTAACAAACCCTTCAACCATACAGGCTAATGCAGGGACATTACCGATAGACAAATATTGTGTGGTGAAGTTATAGCCATCAACAAGGTCGGAGCCTTCGTTGAGATTAAGCGCTGACTGTTGAATTAGTCCTTTAATTTTGTTTGAAGCATCTACAGTAACATTTTGCATAGCGACTTCTGCTAACTTCAAACAAACGTCAACAACATGCTGTGCTTCAGTGTCCGTATTTTTCTCTGAAATAAGACTGAATACAGTAACTGAATCATCAGCGATAGAGTAGACGTCGCTACCAACCCGCGCACTTTTTATTGCTGTGCTATCCGGGGCTTCAGCATTTTTCCACTTATCGGCCTTAACCAATCCTAATGACTCAAAGCGTTTAATTAGTGTATTTTCATCCGGTAAGCGCGTGTCAGCAATAGCAAGACTCATACTGAATGATAACGCTAATAAAAGACCGATCAGCTTAGTCACAAACATGTCCATTGCTCCTTAAAATAGTTCCGGTTGTCTTTTCTTGCTTTCTAACTTTCTCATCCGTCGGATAGCTTTATACACTGTTTTATAAGTTACATGATAGCGCTCAACCAGTTCATGAATGTTATGCCCATCAAAATCGCGCCAGATACGCATATCACGTACCAAGTCCTCTAACACCTGACCGCGCGGAAAATAGACCTGACTACCGCCAATCTGCTTGCTGATGGCTACTACCAATTCCAATGAATGCTTACCGTTACCGCCCAACCGTTCCAACTCACAGCGCAACAGTTCATTTATCTGTTTCAATAATTCAGGGAAACGACCACGTTCAGAATCTCCCCCTTCCAAATGTTCCAGAATAGAATCATCCTGACTATCGTCGAATAGCTCTAAGTTATCAGCCATTTTGCTCACCTCGATTACGCGCTAACCACTCTTTCCCGCCAGGCATGGTTGATACATCTTGACCAAGCCGATTCATATGGCTCAAGTATTCATCACGCCGACGCTCATGATCGACCACATTGTTAGCAGCGTTTTTTTCACGGGCAGCAATATTGCTGGATTGTGCGAATATCTGTTCGGATGACTGATAGACCGTTTTCAAATAGTTATGATTTGATAACGGTTTTTTATCCCCAAGTGCGCGTTTCTCACGAATACGCTCAACTGTTTCACTGAGCGCATGAGCAAGAACGCGACCTGGCGCGTAAAGCTCCAATACCTCAGATGCCAACTTGAGGGCGCGACTATTACTCAGGTTGGATTTTTCACGGCGAAATAGACCGATATAAGCAACAAGATGCCGCGCACAGCTACCAGGTAGGTCTGCAATTATTTTCAGAAGTTGGCGGCTGGCATCATCTTCACATAAAGCCTCAAGATGCCAATCAGTGTGACAAATAGGGCAACGGCTGAGTTTCATAAGCTGGCCTCATAGGCATTTGCAATAACGGGATAATCACGCGACTCATCACCGGTCATAGGGTTAACAGGCAGAGCTTTACGGCGAGCCACCATTGATTCGAGCATAAGCCGGATATGCCACTGTTTGATGCACTCAAGCACACGGAACGCCAGCAAGCCATCAAGCCAACCCACTTCGGCAACGCCTACACCTTTATTGAGCTGCGAGGTCATGCGTCTAACATAGGCGTTCAGTGCCAGTTCATCATCACTACCGACAAATCCATGTAAAAACATGGTGTTCCAAACGGCCCGAATTTTAGGAATTTCAGCAGCCCGTGAAAGGCCTTTTGAATTGGGTTTAACGCGGGGTGTAGGTTTCTTGAAACGACGTTTAAACCCCCGTTGCTGGAACTCGGAATACACATCTTGCAGTTCCTGATGAGACATCACAGAGCAGCTTGTTTTGCCATTGGCGGCATTGGCCAGCAATACTCGGTAAGTATCGTCATCAAGTTTTAATTGCGCCTTAGCAATATGGATTAAGCGTATAAGTTGAGGCTTATTCATCGTTTTCTTCCTCGGTTTCATTATGATGAGAAAGAACAATCGGACAGGTTTTAAACTGGTCTAACGCAATACCTACTCCAATACGTAACCATTTAGCCTCTATGGAGTCAGCCGGTAATACCTTTTCAAAACCATCGAACCTAAGGTCAGCATCGTTATGGTCCAAAATGGTTTGGCAATTTGATACACGGTTTTTATGCCATTCCACTATGTGTACCAAAATATCTTTTAATTCGGGGTTATTAACTTCCATGATATTGATACCTCTTGATTTAGGCGTAAGCCAGCCCTGACGGGTTTACGCCATATTTAAAGTGATTTAATAAAGTTCTAAATTACCCTGCGGGGGTTAATGCCTTAATATTGGCAAACCAAGGCTCAAGACTTATTTCAACAATAACTCCCTGATTAAAGTCACTCGCTGGTGCAACTGTTCTGACGGCTTTACCACCCCGTAATACTTTATTGGGCTGATAAATAAAGCCACTACCAACAGGATATTTTTTATTAAACTCTTTAGCGTTCATTCAAACCCCCGCGATATCTAAGCTGATTTGCACATATTTACCATTTGGCTGGCGCTCATAAATCCGCAAATACTGGCTGGTGCCACTAATCTGGATTGAATCAGCGATAGCATCCATCGCTTCCAGCCAGCGCGGATCATCAATATCAACCTGACGTAATCTTAAAACCTCATTTATATCAATGCGGCCCTGTTTATTGACACGGAAAGCATGGTCCACTAGGGCTTTGATTTTGTCATCTGCGCCATCTGACCACTCAGTTACACAGTCATCAATCAGTTTCTTTGCCGCCTGAATGCGCTCATCGAATACGCGATGGTCACCTACAGCACGCAAGATTTTAAACTGGCCATCAAAGCTCGGCAGTGTCACATTGCCCTTGGTGCCACCATATTCCACACCGTACTCTTTGGATGACAAGTCAATGAAGTCCTCTATTTGCTTCATTGATGCAGCTTTGAAAGCTGCCATGGCCACGCGCAGCGCCTTAGCCGCTTCAACAATACTTAACACCGTATCGTCACGCAGATTATCAATAGGCCGAATTAGATTTTCAGGTACAAGATAGCCTTGGCCATTCCGACGATAGCCAGATTGTTCGATTTCTTTATTCATATTGTGCCTCAATGTTTTTTGTTAGCATTGGAATTCGCAAACATACTTTCACCAACCTTTTTCACCACATCTTCGATAATTGACGGCTGGACATTAACAAATTTATTTAAATATTCAGTTGCGAAAACTTTTGCAGCAGGATGATTACTTGAACTTATTTCCTGTTTAATACCTTCGTTCTCTGTAATATAAATATCCGTTTTAATAGTCATTATTTTTATTTTACTCATTTCCTATCTCCAGTAGATGATGCAACCTTGAATCGTTGCGGCTGAGACTGCGTGATAGTTGTGCGCCTTACGTTTAAGGTCAGCATCGGGGGCCTTCACTTCCACGATAGGGCGAGAACGGCTAACGTTAACATGTTTAATTTCAACATTTCGGCGTTGCAGCCAGCCAAGCGCATTAACCAATTTGGTTGGATTAATCATATTGAAATGCCCTCTAAATCTTTTACCGCATCACGAATATGCTTTTCACATAGCCTTTCATTGCTACCTGTGGCAAACATAGACGCTAACCGTAAAGTGTGTGAAATAGTCCGTAATGCGCCTGGTTTCTCTGATAGAACCTGAATCAGTTCACGTTCAGCTTTATCAAATAAGCCCCAAGCATCGGCGATGGCATCAACATCAGCCTTTTTAGTTTTTAGGATAGAAACCTTTTTAGCTATACGGCTAAATAAACGAGCAAAGTCCATATTGCGGCTATTACCGCCCGTTAACTTGCTATATACCTGATGGTTACCAACCAATGTCAGACCAACAGCGGTTTCTTCCTGCAAAATACGCAGTTCTTCTAATACCGGATATTCCAGATGGTCAGCTTCATCGATAATAATTAAACCATTTGTTCCACGTAATTTGCGACGAATAGCGCGACCTAATTGACCGGAACGACGAGGGGCATCACCAATACCAATTTCTAGTGCCAGCTCATATAGACACTCACTGAGGCTGGCGCGGGATGGTGAAACCGTAATTAGCCAGACGTTAGGACGGTCGGCAACGAACTGCTGCAAAGAGCGCGTTTTCCCTACACCAGAATTGCCATAAATAACTGTGATGCATTGTGCTATTTGTGAATATTGCAGCGCATTCCAAATTTGTTTTACTGTGCGGGTTTCAATGAAATCAGGGGCTGCTGGCATTTCAGTGGTACGGCGTTTACGGTTATCAAGCCAGACGCTTAATTTAGTCGCGATATTATGATTGTCACCCTTATATTCACCTTTCATAAACTGTGAAATAGAGCCGGTTGAAATACCAACTTCACGCGAAACTGCAGCATAAGTGACGTCAGAGCTGTCAACAATAGTGCGAATAGTTTCCCGAATATCGGCAATTTTTTCTTGCTGTTGTTCTAAATCAATTACGTTACTCATTATATATCTCCGTTAAATCTGTTTATTTTGAAATGCGCTATAAAGCTGTGTTATTGCATTACCAAAGGCTTCTTCTGATTCATCTGCGTCAATATCTTCCTCCACTAATTGCCGCCTCATGGTATTGCCATTAGGGCGTAAGATTTCTACCACCCTTGACTCTGGCGGGGCGGGTGGAACGGTATCAGGCATAAGTTCTGCGGCTTCCAGCGTAGACATTCTTTTTTGTGCTGCTGCCGCTTCTTTAGTTCGTTTAATAAATTGAGTGCGATTTCGTTTATGTTCACGCGCCGCTTGAGTATCACCAAAGCCTACATTTTCAATACATTGAGCTTCGCCAATAAATCTGCCATCCAGCGTGTAGCACAGAACGCTGTTATGCAGGTTTTGTGGATCAAAACGGATAATGACTTTATTCGGTTTTATGCCAATCAGACGCTCACTGTAATAACGGTTACGACGCTGATTAATTTTCCCACCGGCTTCCATGACAAAGGTGCCAGATTCACTGATTCGAACCGCTTCTGCTGGCAACAACAATAGGCGGCGCTGTTCAGCGGTAGCCTTGCGAATTAGGCTCTGCTGATAGCTTTCTTCAAACGCCTGATCAAACGACATAACACCACGGCAAATCTCGGTTTGGCGATTAGGGCGACGATTCCAAAAAGCTATCCCCTCAGCTAATGCCTTGAGGAATATATCGGCATCAACGGCCCGTTCACCGTAATTATCGGGCTTATCCATTGGGTTATCGCCGGTATGAGCGCCTGATAATAAAGGATGTTTATCTACCGTTTCGCCCAAGCCACCATGCGAGAACGCACGTTCTACTGGCTTAGCCTGACCATGACCACGGCCAAATAGGACGCTAGTCCAATGCAGTTTGATACCTAGCAATGGGATAATCCCCATAGGGTCATCTTCTTTAACCTTGAATCGATAACGGTTAGGAACGCCACCCGTAAGCCACTTGTTTGCCGCTGCGCGGGTGTTATCAATGGTCAGTTGTTGCGGTATACCGTAGTTTTCTATCAAGTCGGAAAGTGAAAGCCGAATTGAATCAGAGTTCTCACTTACATCTGTACGCCAAGCTAATATTTTACGGGTGCGTATATCTTGCCAAATCCATGTTTTCGGCCGCAGTATTTCGCCGTTATGCCAACGAACAAATACGTTATGTTGATATCCATCGCCATTTACCCATTCCATGGCGGATAGGTCAGCAACAGTACGCTCTTGAGCTGGGTAAAGACGCATGACAGCATGTTGCCCTTCGCGTAAGAGAACTCGCTGTTCAACGGGGATTTCGCGCTCCATCTTACGGCGCATAGAAGACATGCTTGGAATCATCCAGCCATGAGAAAGCGCAACTTCTTCCAATCGAGCAAATGCGGTGCGGAAAGCTGGACGCTCGGGACGCAGAAAATCTGCTAAAAAGAAATCCCAGGCTTCCTGATCACAATCAGCTTCTTTCTTTTTCCGTGCTTCAATGCTTTTCCCGTACTGGCCAATCAAAGCCGCCATCCAGTCTTCACGGGCGAATTTACGTGCTGTGTAGTACCAGCGGCGAATTGAAGCTACAGAAGCACCATGCGTTTCAGCCACAGCATCAAAGGCAGTAACAACATCAATGCCTGTGTCAGTCAATGTCGCCACCGCCTGAACAGCCTCGGTTTTCTTTTGCGCAGCATTGCGTTGCTTTTCTGTTGCTATATCCCAATCACGCCACAAAAGCTCACGACAATAGTTATTAACCGGCTCAGATTTCGGTAAGAAAAAAGGTTTGTTATTAATTTCAACCGCACCACGGGCTTTCAATACCATTGACCTGGCAACCGGCGATAAGCAATTAATATGGTACTCAATTGCTTTTGAACCTTGACGCTTGCGCATCTGGCTCTCAGTGGCATTCTTTTTCAAACGATTACTGATATTGAAGGGTGCCGTCGGCATATTCGGCAGACCGACGCATTCTTGTGCTGTTAGCCAAATATCCATTGGTTCAATCCGTAATCTGTTGTGGATAACGGCTTGGCCAGATCACCGCTGGCGAAACCTTGATAACATCAGCAACCATCTGCTCATATTTCGGACACTTACGGTCTAACACATTCCGTAAGGTATCTTGGTTCAATCCGGCTTCACGTGACAGCTTGCGTAGATTTGTACCCCGAATTTCTAACTCAGCGCGTATTTTTGCGCGATGCCAATCAAGGCTACCTTGCGCTTGCTCACCCATCATGCGATCCTCACTGGTTTGTATGCAGGCCGATAACACACGCGCGTTATCGGTATGCATACAAATATATCGCATAAAAACACGAAGTCAATCTTTGTCCGTGTTTTTATGCGAATCGCTATTTTAAATCGTGAGGCGCTATATGACTGGGGAAGAGAAGGAAAAACATGATGTTTCTGAGAAAAACACATCTCGTGTTTTTATACGCAATGGAATAGCTCGATTTAAGGATAGATTGAGAGAGGCAATGGGGAAAGAGTCAGGTAATAGTCTAGCTAAAAGATGCGGTATGTCTGAGGCTGTCATACGTGCCTACTTGTCAGGTAAGACATATCCATCATTAGACAGATTAGCTATCCTCGCGGAAAAATGCGAAGTATCTATCGAGTGGTTAGCAAATGGCGGAGATACAGCCAGCAATGGTATATCCTCCCAGCTCAATGAATGCCCCCAGGATGAGTCCCAATCGGTGACTGAGACCCAACAACAAGCATGGCTAGAGTTTCTCAGTAGAATGACGCCAAATGAACGAGAGGCCATAATTGATAAGGTTTACAGACAAGGTATTGGTGTATTACTAACATCCATTCAATCTGCCAGTAAACCAACCCCTTCACAATTCCCTTGGCCTGATGATCTTCCTGAGAGATTGGGCATATCGCATCATGCGATCGCTATGGGAATGCTGTATGACTCACTGCCAGCCCAGGATCGCCAAAAGATTTTAGTGGATATCGAAAAGCAACAGTTGTTAGCCTCTGGCCACAAACCAAGTGACAAACAAGCTGGATGAGGGGCCGCATTAGCCCGTTGTATAAAGGCTGTTTAAAAATGTTTTAAACGGTGAGTTACGTAGTCCCTCTATTTATCATAATAAGTGAATCATAATCCGTACCTGAGAGTATTTTCTCATTTTGAATAATGTATCTTCTTTATAGGGTTAATCTACAACATAGCGCCACAAGCCGCACCATTCCTCGATTGCATACCCGCGAAATCCCGCTTATTTTCGCCAAATCCCTATCTACCTTTATTTCTCATTCTTAGTGACCCATAACAGCCACTATCTGTTGGTGCATTAACTCTTTCCTGTGTGTCAGGGGTAATAAGAGAGCGATAATTAGCATTATAAGGTTTTAGTGATTGAGTACGCATTATGAACCTCGCCTGTGGTGTGCTGTATGTATATACAGTAGTCACTGTTTGTTCGAAGATCAACTTAATTTTTACAAGGCGCTTCGCATTATTGCGATGTAAATACGTGAAAGCTGATTTTGTGTTTGGCTCGGATATCCATATTGCGTATTTTCTAATTAGTTGTTCCTCTTACATTTATTACAACTGAAAAGGGACGTTGGATCGGATTTTTACTAAAGGAGTAGTGATGAAAAAAGTATCTGAGAACAAAATAATGCAGGCTCAGTGCCGTTTTGATTTTTTGGGGCAGATCACAGTCCGCTCACAATTTGGCGGTTATGGCCTGTTAGCCAATAGCATTATGTTTGCGGTAGTTTCAGAAGGGGAGTTGTATTTACGTGCTAATGATTTGGTCGAAAACTTATTCCGCACCAGAGGGATGATTAATCTTGTTTATGCCAAACGCGGCCTTCCTGTTTCACTACGTTATTATTGGGTTGACTCGGCATTATGGGATGATGACCTTGCATTACGCCATTGTGCAAAACAGGCTTATCAAGGGGCTAAATCCGAAGTTTTAAGTAAAAAATGTCCTCCCGTTCGTTTGAAAGATTTACCCAATCTCAGTGCCAGCCTTGAGCGGCTATTATGGAAAGTCGGTATCCAGAGTGCGGCAGAGCTGAAGATTGAAGGGGCTAAGCGTTGTTATCTGAAGATACGCACGCTGAGGCGCACATTAGGCGTCAATATCTTATTGGCTCTCGCGGGGGCGATAAGTGGCCACCACTGTGCCGTGTTGCCGCTAATAATGCGCAGCGAGCTAATTGAATGGTTTGAAATACACATTCGGTCGGCCGATGTCGGGCAATATGAAACAATATAGAGAAAGAGAAGGGCCAGTGATGGAAACTGCCCCGAAATTTAATTAGCCAGTCTGGCCAATGCGTTTATTAAGTTCACTAAGCTCAGGTAATAATTCGAGCAATAAGCCAATCTGTTGTAAAACCAATTGATCTTTGCTCTCCGGCTCAGGATTACAACTCTGTAGCCGGGTTGATAAGCCTGCTAATACTTGTGCCATCTTTGTACTGTCGAGTTGCTCTTGCTCAAGAGCGCCTTCAACATAACAAATAGCATCGTTGAGTAAATTCAACGTGGCAGCATTGGTCAGTTTCTCACGGTGAGCGCCTAATGCAGAAATATAACTCAGCATGGTGTGGTTGAGGCAAAGTAAACGAAATGCCGCTTCCTGAGTTTGTTTGTCGTTCTTTGGCTCCGCGGACATATTTGAAATAACAGACGCTAATTCAGCATCGCAATTATGTGCATCGCGCCGGGCAATACGGTAGGGCAGGCTATTATCTTTACCTTGGTAATATTGTACTAAAATAGCATCGAGATAACGGCAATTTGCGTTAAGTGTTTTTTGAACCACGGCGGGAAGTTGGCGGAATTTCCAGTCAGGCCAGATAAAACTCACCGCAACCCAGGCAATAGCGCAACCAAGCAGCGTGTCAAATACTCGCGGTGCGGCAACTTCAAATCCTTCCCCGAGTAAGTTAAAACAGAGCAAAACCAACAAAGTAATGAACATCGTCGCATGAGCATACTGAACATTGCGGAAAGCAAAAAAGAGTACGCCAGTAATGACTATCAGGATTAACTGCCCCTCAATAGACGGCACAAAATACAGGATGGGCAACCCGATAAGGATGCCTGCTAAGGTACCAATAATACGCAGCGCCAGGCGGCGTCTGGTTGCATTATAGTTGGGCTGGCAGACAAAAAGACTGGTCAGCAAAATCCAATAACCATGGCGCATGCCAGTCAGTTGAATAAATGCATAACCGACGCAGAGCACCACGGACATGCGCACAGCATGACGGAAGAGGGCAGATTGCGGAGTCAGGTGGCGGCTAATACGTAATTTGATATCGCTCCATCCGGTGAGGCGATCGTCAGATAAGCGGCTTTCAGGTTGTGGGCCTTCAGCTAATACTTGTTCTGATTCTATGCCAGCCAATTGGGCATCAATGGCGCGCAGGTTTTTAAGTAGATGGGACAGCGCTTTAACTTGTGGAACATTCTCGTTTTGGGCTAATTCTCTGGCCAATGCGGCATCCAGGAAGGTAAATGCTCGTTCGAAACGCGGGTCATGCTGATATTTCTGTCTCATCAGAATAGATTGCGACAGTTGCATACAGGCTCTGGCTTGCATGTTGAGCAAACGTTGAAAGCGGAACAACACGTCACTGTAGCGGAATTTTTCTCGCAATACTTGATATTGAACATGTGATGAACTGGCGCGTTCATGAATATCTTGCGCAACAAAATAATAGTGGAGGGTGCGTCGAGTTTCGCGCTGGCCTCGATCACCTTTCAGTCGCGTAACCAGTGAGGCTTTGGCCTGGTTCAATGTCGAGACTAATGTGCCGTTAGCCATTGCGACATAGATAAGTGGTTGATTAACATCTGATTCTATATCAGGATCAAAGAGATTGGCTTTGGCTTCAAGATAGTGGGCCAGGTGTTGATAGCAGCGGGCGAGATTATCCTGCAAAGGGCGGATAGGGAAAATAAGGTGCCCACATAAAGTCAAAACGTTATACCAAACAGCTCCGAGTATCAGTAACAGGGGTTGCTGATACCATATATGGTACATAGAAGTACCCAACATGGTGTAAATGGCTATTAATAATGCGCCAAAGGCGATGGTGGCATAACGTTGGCCTAAGGCACCTAGCAAAATAAAGCCGCAGGTTGAAAAGGTCAGGCCGATGGCAAAAAACCAAGGATAAGGAAATAACAGCTCAATAGAGGCTGATGCGATAAAAAAACAAATCAACGTAATAAATAGATTACGTAACCGCCCTGCCAGGCGGTCATCAAGATCAGTTAATGCTGCGGCTACGACACCCAGAGTTAAGGGGATTGTCAGTTTGGGCTGATCAATCCACCATGGAACCGCCGTTACACCCACCAACGCGATAAATATACGAACATGGTAAAGCAGGCTGCTATTGTAGATATAACGGCGTAAACCAGTGACGAAAGTGAGCACAAAAAACCTCTAAAAACAGAAAATTCAGCGTTGCTGATACTGGCGTTGAGCATTAGCGATTCTCGCCTGTTGCGCCATTTCAACAGAAACGACACGGCGACCCACAGGCCATAATGCGATAGCAGCAATCTTAAAATTGGCAATCCCGACAGGAATCCCAATTATGGTGATACATTGAACAATCCCTGTTGCAATATGTGATAAACATAACCACCAACCAAATAAAACAAACCAAACGATATTCAGTAAAGACCCCCCCGCGGATAGCAGAGGATTACTTTTTTCTGGATATAATTCATTGACATGGATCGCCTCATTGCCATACGGAAGAAATGATAACTTAGTGATCTCCCAGCAAGAGCGCGTTAATGGTAAGGTGAAAATCAGGATGACGCTGACCACGGTGGCCAATAACCAGCCCAACGTGGTGAAAAAACCACCTAAAACAAAATTAAGAATATTCAGTACAGTACGCATAGTGATTAATCTGCCTAGCTGAATAAAAAAACCGCAATGCGGATGAGTGAAGCCGGTGCCATCTATTCTATACACATAGCGCCGGTTAGTTTCCTTTGTTAACTATCGGATACCTGTTGTTTAAACTCAATTATTTTATTTACACTCCATCATGTTATTTCAATTCACTTAATACGAGTTATGGCGCGCAGATATGGAACTTAAAGCGACATCTTTTGGCAAGCATTTGGCTCAGCACCCCTATAACCGGGTTCGCTTGCTGAATGCGGGCATTGAAGTATGCGGTGATAAACATCAATACCTGATTCCTTTTAACCAGTTGGTTAACATTCAATGTAAGCGCGGTATTGTTTGGGGCGAAATGGAGTTTGAGCTTCCGAATCAACAAGTTGTACGTTTACATGGCACCGAATGGCAGGAAACTCAGCGTTTCTATCATCATTTACTGGGTATCTGGCAACAATGGAGTGAGGAGATGAGCCTGGTTTGTGTTGACGTTTTACATAAACAAGTTGAATTGATTAAGCGAATTGAACAGCAGGATAAATGGTTTAAACGCAGCGAGTTAAGTCAGGTTCAAGCATCTATCCGTGAGGCTTTTACATCACTACCGATGCCTGTTCAGCGTTTAATTGAATTTGATTCTTGCCGCATAGATTATGAGCTTTGCTTGCGCTGGCTGGAACAGGGTAACCGGAGTGTTGACCGCCGCAACCAGCAGTGGACTCATCGCATGCTGGAGGAACATCACGATTTCTTCCAGAGCGTTGAAACTTCGCCCTTGAATGAGTCGCAAAGTCGAGCTGTCGTCAACGGTGAGGATTCGGTCTTGGTGCTGGCCGGTGCCGGCAGTGGTAAAACCTCCGTATTGGTCGCGCGAGCAGGTTGGCTACTGCGCCGCAATGAAGCTCTGCCTGAGCAGGTTTTACTGCTCGCTTTTGGTCGTCAGGCCGCCGATGAAATGAATAGCCGCATCAAGCAACGCCTTGGTGTTGATGATATTCAAGCCAAAACTTTCCACGCACTGGCGTTGCAGATAATCCAGCAAGGTAGCCGTAAAACCCCAGTAATAAGTAAGCTTGAATCAGACAGCAAGGCCAGACGTGCTCTGCTGATTAAGCATTGGCAGCAGCAGTGCAGCGAGAAAAAGGCACAGGCTAAAGGGTGGCGCGAATGGCTAACCGACGAGTTGGAATGGAGTATTGGTGATGGTGAGTTTTGGCATGATTCACGGCTGGCAGCCCGACTGGCCGGGCGGCTTGAGCGCTGGTTAGGTTTGATGCGTATGCATGGCGGTAGTCAGGCTGAAATGATTGAACAGGCTGATGACGAAGTGCGTGCTCTCTTCCAAAAACGTATACGGCTAATGGCGCCGTTACTAAAAGCATGGAAAGCGGCGCTAAAAGAAGAGGGCGCGGTTGATTTCTCCGGGTTGATTCATCAAGCCGTCAATTTGCTGGAAAAGGGGCGTTTTGTCAGCCCGTGGAAGCACATTTTGGTCGATGAGTTTCAGGATATCTCACCACAGCGAGCCATGCTATTGACCGCTTTACGTAAACAAAATAAGCAAACATGCCTGTATGCGGTTGGGGATGATTGGCAGGCAATTTACCGTTTCAGTGGGGCGGAGCTCTCTCTTACCACCGCTTTCAGCCAGAATTTTGGTGAAGGCGCTGAATGTGCATTGGATACGACCTATCGATTTAATGACAGAATTGGTGAGATTGCTAACCAGTTTATTCAGCAGAATCCCTATCAACTGAAGAAACCCCTGAATAGCTTGAGTCAGGGGAATAAAAAATCGGTCGTCATCTTACCGAGTGAGCAGCTTGAACCGCTGTTGGATAAGTTAAGTGGCTTTGTCAAAGATGATGAGCGGATTCTTATTTTGGCTCGTTATCACCATTTACGGCCAGAAATTTTGCAAAAAGCAGCCACTCGCTGGCCAAAATTAATCATTGATTTTATGACGATCCATGCCAGTAAGGGCCAACAGGCAGACTATGTGATTATTGCGGGTTTACACGAAGGAAATGATGGTTTTCCGGCTGTGGCGCGCGAGTCAATTTTGGAGGATGTGCTGTTACCGGCCCCAGAAGATTTCCCTGATGCGGAAGAACGGCGCTTACTTTATGTCGCTATGACACGGGCAAAACATCAAGTCTGGTTACTGCAAGATGCCGCTAATCCTTCTATTTTTGTTCGTCAACTTAGCGAGTTAGGGGTACCGACTCAGCGTAAACCCTAGCTAATATGGGCCGCTTCTTAGACAAAATGAACCCCGGAGGTGTTATCACCCCGGGTGTCATGATTATTTCAGGCGTTGCTGTAAGTAGCTATCATAATCCGGGATGGCAATGGTCACTTCGCTGCTAAATAAATCGGAACCAATCAAGAAATCGGCGGTAGAGCGGTTGGTCGCAACCGGAATGTTCCAGACGGTTGCCAGGCGTAGCAGGGCTTTAACATCAGGGTCATGTGGGACGGCATTGAGTGGGTCCCAGAAGAAAATCAAAATATCAATTTTCTTCTCAGATATCAGCGCCCCCACCTCTTGATCCCCTCCCATTGGGCCACTGAGTAGACAGAGGACATTAATGCCTGTTGCCTTTTGTACCAGTTTTCCGGTGGTGCCCGTTGCATAAAGTTTGTGCTGTGACAACAGATCTCTGTTTTGCATGACCCATTCGAGCAGTGACTTTTTGCAATGGTCGTGGGAAACAAGGGCAATATGCTTGCATGCCGCAATAGTGCGGGTGGTGAGTTCCATCAACTTTTCCTTTCATACAATGTCAGCGGTTTGCAGACAGATTACTGAAATGGCGAATTTGTGCATAGCAGTAACGCAAAGAAATGCGAGGAAGCAAGCATAACCTGATGTTTAAAAACGATCCTGGCCTAACCGATTACTTCGCGGGTGGTTTTTTAGCCCATAACAGGAAACGCTGCTGAGTGTCTGCGTCGGCTTGCAAGAACCAATATTGCAGCATCTGTTCTGCTACGTTTTCACCCTGTAAATTGGTGGTTTTTTGTGGGGCATTCGTTCCTGCAACCGCAATAGTGGTTCCCGGTACAGCGCTCACCGGTGAGGGCGGGATGGTAGCAAAAGAGGGGACTGAAGCACTGAATTGCCCGACATTATAAGTTGCCATGGCTGTTTCAAGGGTGGCCGCAGTATTAAGATTATCCTGATGCAATACATCATGGCGTACCGATAATGGCCGCCCGTTATCACCAATTAGCTGATATGACGGGGTTTTAGAAAACTTGATACCCTCTCGCTCAGTCTCGATTACAGGTAATTTTATCGCCACTGACCGGATATTCCGGGTGTTAAACACCACCACTAAGGGGGGGGAGGAATACAACACTTTTGGATCAGTCGGGAGAGGTTTGGCCACTTTGAATAGAATTTGATGCTGGCCGCTATTCAGCTCCAGGCTATCAGCCCCTTTAAGTAAAGAACCTGACATATTTTTGCCATCGACCACCAATAGGTCAATTTCCGGCGCGAGTTTTAAGGTCGTGGCTATAGCTGAAGCACTACAGCAAACGGCCAAAATCCCTGTGACCACCAGACCAAATTTCATGTGCTACTCCTGAGGTGATATCCACTGACATTGTCAGACACGCTAGATTATGTGTCAAAGTCTTTCCAGTTGCCCATATTTATTTACTTTTTGAAACATTCAGTATAAATATGTTGTCTTTATCTCGATGAATTCTAAAGATAAAAGAGCCAATCTAACAGCTATTAGTTCTATAACTATTAAATAAAATCAATTAGACGGCGTTTATCATCGGTTTTCTGAATGATATACACTGAGATGTCGCCTAATATGGGTCAATCCATCCGGATGCAAATGGATTGGAATATTCTTTTAGCGCATCAGAGGAACTGAAAAATGCACGATAAAGACATTGCTGACATTTTCCAACAGGTTAAGACCATTGCATTAGTAGGGGCCAGCGATAACCCTGCGCGGCCCAGTTATGGAGTGATGAATTACCTGTTAGAGCAGGAATATCAGGTCACCCCCGTCAGCCCTAAACTGGCAGGAAAAACGTTATTGGGTCAGCAGGTTTATGCTGAATTAGCCGATATTCCTTATCCTATTGATATGGTTGATGTATTCCGTAATACAGACGCGGCATATGGTGTTGCGCAGGAAGCTATTGCTATCGGAGCTAAGGTGTTGTGGCTACAAATCGGTGTTATCAATGAGCTGGCTGCAACATTAGCAGCAGATGCCGGGTTAAAGGTGGTGATGGATCGCTGCCCTAAAATTGAAATTCCGCGATTAGGATTAGAAAAAGAGTAAGGTTTTTTTACATCAATAGCTGTGAATTTCGCCGATAAAAAACCCGACAACCTGTGCCGGGTTTTATCAAGAAGTCTTAAGGTTTAGTTGCGCAGACGTGGGGCTTGCAACTGATGGCGGATAGAAGCAGCCAATTCATCTAATGAAGGTTGTTCAGGGTGAGCATCTATATCTTCATAAGTCAGTTGTGCTTCAGCCAGGTAAGTATGTACCGGTTGCCCTTCATCATCTTCAATCACCACGTGATACCAAGGCGACGAACGCAAAGTATCATTGTTAGCAACCTCATCGGGTGCTGGTGGCTCAAGCGAATATTCCGGATCGATATCAATCACTACACCCAAGTAGCCGTGGAGGCGGTGGCGAACCTGCTGCCCGATACCGAATTTGCTCGCGATCATGATAACCTCCTGGGAAACTATTACGCTGCTTTCTATATGAGGGCAACGCAGGGCATTTCAAGTCACATTATCCGACACGCAAACCCTTTCAGGTACAAACCCTCTGGATATGTCGCGATGACCGGGTGATCCGCAGCCTGACGGAACTGTTCTATAAATTGTATATCATGACCTGCATCTAACGCAGCATCGGCTAAAATTTTCTGGAATAAATCGATAGGCATCAAACCAGAACAGGAGAAACTTAACAAGATGCCGCCTGGGCGTAAAAGCTGTATCGCTAACATATTGATATCTTTATAGCCGCGGCATGCACTGGCCAGTTGGCTTTTATTTTCCACAAATTTCGGTGGGTCCATGATGATCATGTCAAACTTTTCCCCTTGTGCGCGATAGTTGCGCAGCAATTGGAATACATCATCACGAATAAACTCGGCTTTGCTCAGGTCTAACTGGTTTAGCTCAACATTTTGTTTAGCGATATCTAACACGGATTGTGAAGTATCAACACTGATAACGTGTTGGCAATTCCCCATTAGCGCTGCCACGGCAAAGGCTCCAGTATACGAGAAGCAGTTCAGAACACGGCGGCCATCGGCGTAATTACGCGCCGCCAGACGGCTGTCTCGCTGGTCTAAATAAAAACCTGTCTTATGACCTTGCTGAATATCTACCAGCAATTGCATACCGTGTTCAGTGATCGGTAACAGTGCAGGGGGCATTTCGCCAGAGAGGGTGCCCTGAGTGAGTGGCAAACCTTCTTTTTTGCGCACCGAAACATCGGAACGGTCATAAATAGAGCATTCCGGATAGCACTGTTGTAATGCACTGACCAGCGCGGCGCGTTGATATTCCGCACCTGCCGACAGCAATTGCAACACCAGAAAGTTTTGGAAACGGTCAATGGTAATACCCGGCAAGCCGTCAGATTCACCGGCAATGAGACGATAGCCATTCAAGCCATCACGTTGTGCCAACCAATCGCGCCAGCTCTGCGCCTGCTGTAAACGGCGAACAAAGAATTCGCGGTCGATCACTTCATCTTGTTGGAACGTCCAGACTCGCGCCACAATTTGTGACTCAGGCGAGTAGGCCGCGCGGGCAAGCCATTTCCCCTGACTATCAAGAATATCGATGGTCTCACCGGAAAGTGCTTTGCCTTCAAGGTGTTGAACGGCTCCAGAGAAAATCCATGGATGGCGGCGAAGTAAGGATTTTTCACGTCCTCTAGCAAGAAATAGGCGCATTGTAATATTCTTTTAAAATCAAATAGTTGAAATTGATAAGTCATTATCAATCAAAATAAGGTCACAATGATATAGCAATATCATGTCACTCACTACCACGACAGCTTTGATAGCTGACACGCCCTTAAGCAGCTTAGCTTCTTATCGACCGCACTCCCACATTCGATAGAAAGGTAGAAATTTTTTTCACTAACATATTCATAGAGCTATAATTACTTTTTCTGTTCAACCTTTATTGATAGTAGGAATAGCATCATGACAAATAAGCAAACTCACGTAGAACTCACCGAAAAACAAAAAGAAGAAATTGATTTAATTGCGCTTCAGCGAGTTGAGGCGATGAATAGCGATGAGTTTCTTTGTAACAGTATTGACCAAAAAATTCATTCAATGGAAGAACAGGTTAAATCCTATTTCCAGTCACGTTTTTCGTTCCATTTAAAGCAAAAGAACGGCGAGAAATAGAGGCCAATTCTGTTGGAAAACATAAAAGAAATCATCATTTATCTCTCCCAGTCACTACAGCTTCTCCTGGAATTTTTGTCTGTGATTTGTGTTTTTGTCGGGCTGGTAAAATCCCTGCCCACAGCAATAACAAATTTTAAGAATCAGTCGATACTCCACTTAATGAGAACGCGTTTTGGTACCTGGCTGGCATTGGCGCTAGAGTTCCAATTAGCGGCTGATATCTTGGCGACGACAATTAACCCTAGCATGGAGGAATTGATCAAACTGGCCATCATTGCTGTGATCCGAACATTCCTTAATTACTTCTTATCTAAAGAGTTAGAGTCGGCAGAAAGTAATTTTGCCAATGGCAATACAGCAAATGCCACCACGCATCATGGGAAAAAGTCACAATAGATGAGGAACTGATATGGCAAAAGTATGCACTGCTGCTTATGTTTATGGCGTCGTTCAAGGTGTGGGGTTTCGCTATAACACACAACAACAAGCACTGGCGCTTGGGGTCACGGGGTATGCCCGTAATTGCGATGACGGTAGTGTAGAAGTTGTGGCTTATGGCGAACAACATGCGGTCGAGCAACTCATGGAGTGGATTAAGCAGGGTGGGCCACGGGGGGCGAGGGTTGATCGTCTGCTGACCGAGCCTTATCCATCCACTCCATTTGAGACATTTAAAATCCGCTATTAGCCGACCCACCAGCAGGGTGCATCAGTATTAAATACATTTCACTGGCTTTGGCAAACCGGCAATTTTTGTTGCTTGTTTTGCTGGCCCTTTGGGAAAGAGACGATAGAGGTAGCGGCTATTGCCCTTTTCTTCACCGTATTTTTGCGCCATGGCTTTGACCAGCATGCGGATTGCCGGTGATGTATTGAATTCCTGATAAAACGCCCGCACAAAACGCACCACTTCCCAGTGAGGTTCGGTGAGTGTGATGCCCTCTTGTTCAGCCAGTATTGGGGCCAGAGCTTCACGCCAGTCGGCGCTGTCTTTCAGGTAACCTTGTGCATCGGTCTCAATCGTGCGTCCTTCAAACTCCAACATACAACCTCAGTTATCCCATCAATGAAACGACTGCTAATTTAGCAAATATTTGTCTATATCCCAAAGAAGTCTATGCTTTAGCCCCGTAAAGTGACCGCGGGGCAATTGAGCCACAGCGGGCTATGCTGCGGTTGTACAGTGAATCATCACTATGACGATTAATTCATCATTCAATAATCAGATGGTGGCTTTTTGCCCGATTAAACACAAACAAGCTTTACAAGCGGCAGAGCTCTGTTTATAGTTCGGCTCGTTGCGGAGGGGTGGCCGAGTGGCTGAAGGCAACGGTCTTGAAAACCGTCGACGGGAAACCGTTCGAGAGTTCGAATCTCTCCTCCTCCGCCATCTTCTCTTAGTGTTTCTTATCTTTTCAGTCCCTTTCCCAAATAATCATTCCGTATTTCTCAGCGTGACAAGCAGGTCAGATGTTTTGTTTCGTCGGTCTCCGACGTTCAGCGGCAATACTGTTTATACCGGTTATACCTCAAGTGGCATGTACGCAGACTATGTTTATTATTTGGTCCATCCTTGGACCTTGCCGCTGCAAATATTTTATATTGCTGCTATTTCCGTTCCTGAACCTGTTTGTTTAATTGCCAAGACAATAGCGGCGTAAATGCCTGCCAGCGATTAAAGGTTTTTTCCTGATCTTCATTCATCGGCTGAGGTGCGGCTAGCAATAATCCCTCTTTATCAACCCACCGATGGAACTCCCCTTTACCCGATAAGCTGAAAGCCCCCTGTTGGGTGATCATTAGATTAGGGTTATAGCCCTGGCACCATAGAGGGTCTGGTTTCTCAGACAATAAGTCGCAACCCGTTCGGTAATACGGTGCTTCTGACAAACTAAGCTGATATAGCGTAGGCCAGATATCTTTATGACTGCCCACCCGGGATGCATCAAAATGACTGTTCTGGCGATAATTATTGGGTACATAAAGATAAAATGGAACCGCGTAACTCAGTGCCAGTTCGGCAGTATCAGGATAGCTAATACCACGGATATTATGATCACCCGTTGCAGCAATAATCGTGTGTTCACCCAATGGCTGGTGTTTTACCCAGCTAATAAATTGTCCTAACTGATCATTGGTGTAACGTAGCGTATGGAATACTTCCTCTAGCTGTTTTCCGCTGGCCAGATTGTTCAGTCTGTGTTTTTCGGCATCGGATAATTTGATGTCCGTCTTTAGGTAACTCTTCGGTGCTTTGAACGGGGGATGATGAGAGGTTGACATCGACATGATGAATACATGTTCACCTTCTTTGTCGGCCTGTGCTAAACGTTCCTCGATATAACGGAACATAAATTCATCAGGTACACCCCAGGTGCCGGTTTCAGCTTCGGGATAGCGCTTTTTCAACCCATTTTGTTCAACAAATTCACTTACGCCCAAGTGAGGTAGGAACTGATTTAGATTGCGCCAAGAGCCATTACCCGACGTAACGAAAATAATTTTATATCCGTTAGCAATAAAGGGTTTAAACATATTGCTATAAAAATCAGTATCTTGAGCGCTTGATTGGCTAATGTTATTATTTGGGCTACGAACGAAAAAGCGGCTTAGGCTATCAATCGTGCCATTCCCTTCGGAGATAAAACGGCTAAAACGCCAGTCAGTTTGCCAGTGCTGTTTTAGCGCGCCGAAAACATCACGATCCTCGCGATCATAACCTTCAAGGTAATATCCCATGCTTTCCATAACAGCGAAAACAACATTAGGTGGCGATTTTTTCGCGATAGGGTTAGGGCCAGTTTGAGCCATAAATTGCTTAAGGCCTGCCTCGGTAGGAGTAGCAAAAAACTGACTGAACAGTTCTTCTCCCTGTTTGTCGGTTGCTTGAGAAAAGTTGTTATATTCCCGGTGGGCTTTGATTGCCCAAGTTAGCGCTATCGGGCCACTTGGTGTCAGCATATTTAATAAAGTGACATCTGAAATCTGTGCATCGGACTGCCGTAGAGGGAATGTACCCAACGAACCGCGCGTGCCCACAAAACTCATTGCGAGGATAACCAGCGTTGATATGGCCGATACGGCTAGACAGTGGCGTTGTTCAGGCCAAGTGCTTATTTTTTTCTGCCAACGGCGACAAATCCATAAAATTGCGGCCACCACCAGAATAAGACAAATAATGCTGCGAATAACCGGATAATCGCTCCACAAGGTTTTCAGCACCGCGGTCGTATCATCTTCTACCAGACCGAAAATGAAAATATCAATTGGCCTCTGGTAGGTCGCGTAATAGAAAATATTGCCGACGGTAAGTATTGTTATTAATGTACCAAGAATCGTTGCGAGCCAAGGCCAGGCGCGCTGCCAAAGCTTAAAGCTGTTTTTACCCAGTGCGAGTAGACCCGCAATCAATAAACACGGTACAAACATCAAACTCGCGATACGAATATCAAATAGTCCACCAATCAAAAACATACGCCGTATATCAATTGATGAACTTGCCAATAATTCCGGGTGGCAATAGTCCGTTAGAAGATAGACTCTTCCCGCTAGCTGAATAGTGACGGCCAGTAGCCATGGGAGCAACAACGCAATAAACGCGTGTTTAAATCTGTAAAACCACATAATTCCTTTTCCTGTGTGTTTGCTAGGGCAAAACATGTTGACTTAATCAGAGATATCTTCGGTTCTTTCACCTTAAACTCAGCATGACTGAACCGAGCTCAGGGTATCGGCAGCAGAATATAAATAATTAATAAATCAGGAAAATAAATTTAAAATAGTACATTTGGCCTTACATTTTTTTAACTTAAAACATCATTTCTTTAACCAAAAAAACATTTCACTTGCTGAAATTGAAAAGTGGCATCTACCTCAGATTTAACTCTTTCATGAAGCGTCACACTGTAGTTCACGATATCTGCTACCTATAAAGAGGTATGCGTTTGATTTTATGTAAAAAATGATCAATGGGCTGCATTTTTTTGAGCTGGTTCATAAAAACAAATACCCACACAAAAATTGTTTGATCTAAAACAAGCATTCTCACTACAACAAATCATTTGCTGAAAATCCTCCTTACTATCTCCTTAACCCCACTGGGTGA
>NZ_JBLWEX010000303.1:0-46320 GCF_048323875.1 Yersinia sp. LJYL362 | reverse complement strand
TATCGAGCAATTATATGTACGCGCCAATCAGCAGCCAGTGACAAAAAATCAACCCTTGGCGCAGTTATGGGTTCCCGACTGGAGTGCTGCTCAGCAAGAGTATCTGGCTATCCGCAAATTGGGGGACCGTGCATTGACTGCGGCGGCACGCCAGCGGCTACAGCTGCAATTTATGCCAGAAGAGGTGATTCGCAGTGTCGAAAAAAGTGGCCAGCCACAAACTCGGGTGACACTGCGCTCCCCCGCCAATGGTTATGTCAATAAACTGGATATCCGTGCCGGTTCGCAAGTCGCAGCAACGCAATCCCTGTTTGAGTTAGCCAGTCTCGATCCGGTGTGGATCGTGATGGATTATTCGCAATCGCAAGCCAGTTTGGTGCGGATCGGCAGTCAGATTGCTGCCAGTACGGCCAGTTGGCCAGGTGAATCTTTCCACGGCAAAGTCAGTGAATTATTGCCCAATATTGATCTCGCAACCCGAACTCTGAAAGCGCGTATCACCTTGGAAAACCCACAACAAAAGCTCAAACCGGGTATGTACCTGAATGTGCAATCGACACAAACAGATACGCTTGAACCGGTGCTGGCCATTCCACAAGAAGCCTTATTGATGACGGGCAATCGCAATACCGTGTTGCTGGCCGAAGGAAATGGTCACTTTAAGCCGGTTGAAGTCAGTGCCGGGCAAACTCAGGATGGTTGGGTCGAAATCAAATCAGGGCTGAGTCATGGCCAGTTGGTGGTGACCTCCGGGCAATTCCTGATTGATTCAGAAGCCAGCTTGCAAAGTGCCCTGCCGCAAATGGCTGACACCCCAGAAACCGGAGTGCCGGCCGTTGATAACAGCGCACCAGCGCCGGTCGATATTTACTCGGAACAAGGGGAGGTCAATGCGATTAATGGCTCAACAATCACGCTTTCGCATGGCCCGATAGCCGCATTGAAATGGGGCGCGATGACCATGGATTTCCTGCTGCCACCGGGCAAACTATCAGCTGATATCCACGTTGGTAGTGAAGTCAATTTCACCTTTACGTTGACTGAGCAAGGCGCACAGATCCGCCAGATCCAGCCGGTAAAAACCAATAACTCCAATAACAATATGGATATTCATGGGAGCCACTTATGATTGCCGCCATTATCCGCTGGTCGTTGCGTAACCGGCTGTTGGTGCTGCTGGGTGCGGTGATGATGGCTGCCTGGGGGATTTGGTCACTGCAACAAACCCCGCTGGATGCATTGCCGGATTTATCAGACACGCAAGTGATCATTCGTGTCAGTTACCCCGGCAAAGCCCCGCAAGTGGTGGAGGATCAGGTCACTTATCCGCTGACTACCACCATGCTGTCGGTGCCCGGCGCTAAAACGGTGCGCGGTTTTTCCATGTTCGGCGATGCTTATGTCTATGTTTTATTTGATGATGGCACTGATCCTTACTGGGCGCGCTCAAGGGTGCTGGAGTACCTCAGCCAGGTGCAATCTACCCTGCCCGCCGAGGCCAAAGCGGCACTGGGGCCAGACGCCACTGGCGTCGGCTGGATTTATGAATATGCATTAATTGATAGAACCGGCAAACACAGTCTGGCCGATTTACGTGCGTTGCAGGATTGGACACTGAAGTTTGAGCTGAAAACGGTGCCCAATGTGTCGGAAGTTGCCAGTGTCGGCGGCATGGTGCGCCAATATCAGGTGATTCTTGATCCAGAAAGGATGCGTGCGCTGAATCTATCTCATCAGCAAATCGCCAGCGCCATTGCCGACAGTAATCAGGAAGGCGGCGGCTCAGTGCTGGAAATGGGGGCTGCCGAATATATGGTGCGCGCCAGCGGCTACCTGAAAACGCCGGATGATTTTAGAAATATTGTGATTACCGCCCGTGATGGCATTCCTATTTTACTGTCTGATGTTGCCACCGTGCGCATGGGGCCAGAAATGCGGCGCGGCGTGGCCGAATTGAATGGCGAGGGCGAAGTGGCTGGCAGCATCATTGTGATGCGCTACGGCAAAAATGCGCTGGAAACCATCAACGGCGTGAAAGAGAAGCTACAACAGATTCAGCGCAGCTTACCCGCCGGAGTAGAAATTGTGCCGGTTTATGACCGCTCACACCTGATTACTCAGGCCATCGACAGCTTGTCATTTAAGTTGTTGGAAGAGTTTTTAGTGGTCGCGGTTATCTGCTCGCTGTTTTTGTTCCACTTCCGTTCGGCGCTGGTAGCCATCATCACCCTGCCCCTTGGCATCCTTGGTGCCTTTATTGTTATGCACTATCAAGGGGTTAATGCCAATATTATGTCGCTGGGCGGCATCGCCATAGCCATTGGTGCCATGGTGGATGCGGCGATCGTCATGATCGAAAACATGCACAAAGTATTGGAACAATGGCGGCGGGATCACCCAGGCCAAACACCAGTCAGCCAAGATTATTGGCGCATTTCAGAGCAGGCGGCGATTGAAGTCGGCCCGGCTCTGTTTTGCAGTTTATTGATTATCACTTTGTCATTTATTCCGGTCTTTACCCTACAGGCGCAGGAGGGGCGGATGTTTTCCCCACTGGCCTTTACGAAAACCTATGCTATGGCGGTTTCGGCTGGTTTAGCGATAACATTGGTGCCGGTATTAATGGGCTATTTTATTCGCGGGAAAATTCCTGACGAAAATGCGAATCCGATTAACCGCTGGCTCATCGCCCTTTATCACCCGGTGTTGACCGCAGTGCTGGCGCGGCCCAAAACTACCTTGGCCGTCGCAGGGATGTTATTGCTGGTCACCTTATACCCGCTAAGCCGCTTGGGCAGTGAGTTTATGCCCGCTTTGGATGAGGGCGATTTGCTGTATATGCCCTCGACTTTACCGGGGATTTCAGTGCGGGAAGCCAGCCATTTACTGCAACAAACAGACCGCTTAATCAAAACAGTACCCGAAGTGGATACCGTCTTTGGTAAAGCAGGACGTGCAGAAACCGCCACCGATCCCGCGCCGCTCACCATGATCGAAACCACTATTCGCTTTAAACCTAAAGATCAATGGCGGCCCGGCCTCACCATGGACAAATTGATCGAGGAACTGGACGCCACAGTCAATGTTCCCGGCATTGCCAATTTGTGGGTGCCGCCGATCCGCAACCGGCTGGATATGCTGTCTACCGGGATCAAAAGCCCGGTGGGGATCAAAGTAAATGGTAAGAATGTGCAACAAATTGAGCAAGTTGCACAGCAAATTGAGCAAGTGGTGCGCAAAGTACCCGGCGTGACCTCGGCGCTATCCGAACGTCTGGCCGGTGGCCGCTATGTCGATATTGATATCGATCGCAAACGGGCTGCCCGCTATGGTGTTTCGGTCAAAGAACTACAATCGTTGGTGGAAACCGTGATTGGCGGGCAAAACATCGGTGAAACCATTGAGGGCCGTGAGCGCTATCCCATCAATCTGCGTTATCCACGAGAAATCCGTGATTCGCTACAAAAATTGCGCGATTTACCGGTCGTCACCGCCAATGGCGGGCAAGTGGCATTATCTGAATTGGCGGATATTAAAGTCACAGAAGGCCCGCCGATGCTGAAAAGTGAGAACGCGCGCTTGTCCGATTGGGTTTATGTCGATCTGCGGGGTCGGGATTTAAAATCAGCCGTCACCGAGATGCAGCAGGCCGTCGCTCAGCAAGTCAAACTGCCGGAGGGCGTCTCGCTCAGTTGGTCTGGGCAATTTGAATATCTGGAGCGGGCAACCGCGAAACTGAAGATTGTCCTGCCGGTCACTCTCATGATCATTTTCGTGTTGTTGTATGTCACTTTCAGCAGTGTCCGTGATGCCGCCTTAATCATGGCGACACTACCTTTCGCGCTGATTGGCGGGGTCTGGTTGCTCTATGGGTTGGGCTATAACTTTTCCGTTGCCGCCGCCGTCGGCTTTATCGCGCTGGCGGGGGTTGCTGCCGAGTTCGGCGTGATCATGGTTTTGTATCTGAATCAGGCGGTGAAAAAACATCAACGGCCCGGTTTCCCAATGACCGCCAATGAAATGAGTGCAGCCATTCACGAAGGTGCGGTATTGCGAGTGCGACCAAAAGCCATGACCGTCGCCACGATTATGGCCGGTTTGCTGCCAATTATGTGGGGTAGCGGCACGGGTTCGGAAGTTATGCAGCGCATTGCCGCCCCGATGATCGGTGGGATGCTGAGCGCACCATTGCTTTCCATGCTGGTTATTCCAGCGGTGTATATGTTGCTGCATAAAAAAGACAGCAAACAACACTAAAGTATAATAAGGATTATCATAGCCCTGCATTCAGCTTTGCAGGATGCAGGGCTTTCTTATTGATACCTCATAACTTCTCAGCGCGCCCAGTATGACGAAAGGTTAAGTTAATCCGATATGCTCCCGCTGCGGGAGAAGACCCTGCTTTAATCGGCAATATACCGTGATAATTCAAACGAGACGGCCCACCCCACACCACCACATCACCTTCGCTCAATAAAACTCTCTGACATTTAGCTTCGCGAGATGCCCCACCGAATTGAAACACCGCTGGCAGCCCCAATGAAACAGAGACTATAGGTTGGCATAAATCCAACTCATCTTTATCTTGATGCAAGGATAACTTAGCCCCCACCTCATAACGATTGATCAAACAGGCATCGGGTTGAAAATGCACAAAACCAGCTTGTCGTGCAGCAGCAACCGCCAGTGACATAAAACGTTGCGGCATAGAAGGCCAACGCATTTCAGTTAGCGGATCAATCGCGCTATAGCGGTAACCCCGAGCATCACTGACCCATCCCAGCGAACCACAATTACTCATGGCAACCGACATCCGGTAACCTCCTGGCGTAATCAGATGCCGAAAAGGCGAAACGCTAGTTATCGCGGCAACTTCCGCTAGCAGCGACGGCACCTGCTCTTGGGCAAAATGATGCAGAACCAAGGCACCGGGCGCTAACTCTTCAACCCACGGCTCACTGGGTAATAGGGAAAACAGATCCAGGGTCATTATGGCCTCACTTTGCCTTAAGCAATTATCCCCCTAAAACTGATACAGTCTACTCCAACTCTCGGCTTAACTTACCGCGATTTCATTCCTCATCTCCTAACGCTGTTATGATAGGGAGAGGAAATATTATATTTAATATATTGAGATCTAAAAATTAGAGAGTTTCTCAATAATACAGAAGAATTGCGTAAAAATCACAATCAAGTGATAAATAGAAAATAATAAACAAATAATAAATCGTGATAATTAATGATAGTAAATAGCATATCTACACTCAATATTTCCTTGTTAATCACAATTACATCATGCAAGAATACGTCTGGTTGTTACTTAAAGACATTTAAGAATTAATATAAAGACAGACAAACAGCGAATTAATAACCTTTAAAACCGTACAACGACAATTTTAAGGCACACAACGTCAAAGAAAAATACTCACTTAACATAAATCTGCTTTACGCAAAATAAGATGAGATCTTAAAGAAATCAAAATAAATATACACCTTATACAGGATAGGTAGCCGTCAATATGGAGACAAATGAGATTGTGTTTAAATTAGAAGGAACAGTGCTATTTTCTCCCGCACAACGCTGTTTAAATGGCCCCAATGGTTCAGTCGTCATGTTAACTGAAAATAATCTGAGATTTTTACAGTTGTTGTTGAACGGAGTTACTGAAAAAGAGCAGATTATCAATCAAGTATGGAAAGAACAGCGTGGGGCAGTCAGCGAAAGCAGTTATTATGGGCAACTTTATATGCTACGTAAGGCATTTATTCAGGTTGGGCTGAAAGAATCTCTTATCCATACTATTCCGCGCAAAGGAGTCCGTTATACTGGTTCCGTGAGCCTGATAAAGACCAACAAAGGCCCTGAAGAACCGCAAGACTATGAGAATATACAGCAAATAGCTATTCTCCCTGCGCCTCCTCAGATAGCCATACCTTCTTTACGACCGGAAGGTCTCATTCCACAGACTCTTCAGACGGTCAGCACACCCAGCTTTTTTCAAAGCCACCGCGGGAAAAAGTTGATTTCTTTACTCGCCTTTTTCTCTTTCTGCTGGCTCTCATTTCTCTCAGTCTTAGTCATTATTATCTTGCTCGGTGGGGACAAACCGAATTCTTACTAATTCCGCTTAAATAAATATAATTTATGAAGACTAAATAGTAGTAACAAAAAGGATTTTCTATCCAATAAAATGTTTAATAGCTACCACTACGAACGAGGCGATTATAAAAATATCAATTCGGGTAGTAGCGATATACCTACTCAATTATTATTTTAAAACATCGGGAATAGTCCCAATACATTTAACAAGGAAAGTAAAATCATGATAAATTTAATGACTAAAGGCTATGTAGCGGCACAAGTGAATGCACAAGAATTTCTGAAAGACAATCGTGGTTCTATTATTGAATATGTCATGATTATTGCATTAGCCGGTATCCTTATTACTGCTGCTAAAGAGCCACTAACCACTTTGGTCACTGATTTAGTACAAACAGCTAAAGAGTCTGTCACTGCGAAATCCTAAGTAATTTAAATTTTAACACCGTTAAATGGCAGTCTCAGACTGCCATATTAGTCACATCTAACACAGGAAGCGTATTGAATATATTACAAATATCGTTAACCACCTTTTTAGTGTTGCAGTTACTGTTTATCTGTTATGGCGACATTCGCCATCGTGTTATCAGCAATAAATGGGTGATGACAGTTGCCATCAATACGTTAATGTTAAGCTTTATTATCTATACTACCATCAGTCTCGCCATTCCCCTCTTGGCTTTAGTCATAGGCTATATTATTTTTTATTTTAAATTGATAGGCGGCGGTGATGTTAAATTAATAACCGTATTACTGCTTACATTGAATGTGGAGCAATCACTCAACTTCATTCTTTATACGGCAATTATGGGCGGAATCGTGATGATAATAGGCATGTTAATCAACCGTGCTGATATTCAACAGAGAGGTGTACCTTATGCTGTGGCAATCTCTGGCGGCTTCTTATTGTCCTTTTTTTCATAAACAGAGAAAACGCTATTATACAATGATATAAGGTTATTATTATGAATCGAAAGTTTATTTTACTATGTTCTATTCTTATTATAGCCATAGGGGTTACTGGTATATTAATGGGAACGGTAGATGATAAAAAAATAACGAATAACTTTACTGCGCCAAATAAAGAAAAAGACGTTACCATCATATTGGCGCAAGCCACCACTGATTTATCTTTGGGTACCCTATTAACCCATACTGATTACACCATAAAAAAAATAACAGTTCCTCCGTCAAGTGAATTAATAAAAAATGACATGTCTGAAAATGCCATCATTAATAGCTATTTATTAAAAACCAACATTCTGGAGGGTTCCTACATTACCAAAGACATGCTAGCCTCTCCAGACAGTGATGAATTTAGTTATCTGAGCCTGCAGAAAGGTCAAATTATTTATAAATTTGATATCAAACAACAAGATGATTATTTGTTAAACACTTTAAATGTTGGAGATACACTCTCATTCCAATTAAGAACTCTTGAGACAGATCGAAATAAAGGAATGGAGTACGGAACCACAATAAATACCAAAAGCATAAATGATAGAAAAAGACAGACTTACTCATTAAATAGAATAATTCCTGACATGCGAATAATAAGGATGAAAAAGTATTCTACAAGTGAATTATCAGAAAAAAACAACAATAAACAAAAGACTGAAGATATATTAGTAGGTAATATTACTGTCATAATAAAAACTAAAGAGCTAAATTTGATACATATAGTAGAGAAATCTGGTGATATATTGCTGGTGCCGAGCTATAAGCCCGCTGATGGTGAACGCATATCTACCAATTTATATGACATTATCCCTAAACTGCGTACAACAAGAGAACTCAGAGGATGAGAATACTAAGGCTAAACTATAAAATCTGTAATATATTTCTTTTTATATCCATTGTAATGACATGGCAAGTGGCGATAAATAAAGCAAATGCTAAATTGATTTATTTATCGACTGGTGAGTCATATATTATTAACACAAAGGATGAAATAGATACCGTCTTTGTTTCTGCGGCAACTGTAGCTGACTATGAGCTCGTTGGTAAAAACAGTATGATTGTTTATGCAAAGAAAGAGGGACTCGCAGAATTTATATTGTTCAATCAGAACAATATACCGATTAAAAAATCCGAAGTTCTTGTTAATAACATCATTACTATGGTAGATAAAAGAATTAAGATTGAATATCCTGAAAGCAATATAGATATTAATAAAATAGGTGATAGTTATGTTCTGACAGGGATGGCAGACTCGGAGGACGCTAAAGAGACTATTAGCACCATTATTGGTGAGGCCATAGGCAGTAAAAGAATAAAATATAATGATGATCAACCATCTGACAATGGTCATTATGATGGGATTATCAATAAAATAAAGTTACCGCAATCCAATCAGGTGAATGTAAAACTCACTATCGCCGAGGTCACAAAAGATTTTACTGAAAATGTTGGGATAAACTGGAGCACCATAGGTGATTCTGTAGGCTCCTTCCAATTTTTTAGATTCAATGCAAAAGGGATCAGTACATTAGTTCATGCTATTAACGATAATGCAATTGCTCGCGTTTTAGCGGAGCCCAACCTCTCCGTATTATCAGGTGAAAGTGCCTCTTTTTTGGTTGGTGGTGAAATACCCATAGTGAGTACAACACAGAATAGCAGAGAAATTAGCTATAAAGAATTTGGGATAAAATTAAATATTGGCGCAAAAGTTAATGACAAAAAACGTATTCGTATTATTTTAAATGAAGAAGTTAGCAGTATAGGGAAGACGTTTAATATTAAAGGAGGAGACTCATATCCTTCATTAAGAACACGTAAAGCAGCCACGACATTAGAACTGGGGGACGGTGAGAGTTTCATTTTAGGTGGGCTTATCAGCAACACGGAGAGAGAGTCACTGAAAAAAATCCCACTGATTGGTGATATTCCCATATTAGGCGCATTTTTCCGCAACGCGCAAACAGAACAGAGCCAAACTGAATTGATCGTGATCGCGACGGTAAACCTGGTGAACCCTGTCGCCGAAAAAGATGTTGAATTGCCTAATTTTATACATACCTCAACGCTTGAGCGTTTTTTTAATTTTGCCTCTATCAAGGAAGTAAAAAGAGAAAAAATAGCCAGAGAATTTCTGCGCAAAGGCGGTTTTATTAAATGAGGTCACTTGTACCAGGTAAAGAAAGTCCATTTAGCATTATAGGTCAAGTAATGACTATTATTCATGGTGACATATGCAACTGATACTAAATAAGGATTTAATCAATAGAAAAGACAGTAAAACAAAAAACACTATTGCAATTATCTCCAGCAGAAACTGGCTGGTAGAGAAAGTATCTGAAAAAATCAGACTTGCTGATATGAATAATATTAAAGAGATAAATAAAGATATCTTTACTGCTCAATCAGTTAATCTGCCAGAGCAAACTATAGGTGCAATTATTGATATCGGCAATGACATCAATATAGAAAATATAGCAGATTTAATAAAAAAACATACACCACGAGATTGTTGGTGTGTATTAGTCGGAGATATTGACTCAATCAGTGTTGCACAGCAATTTACTGAACGAGGAATACTATATTTAAATATTCAGTCACAATCTACTGAACTGACGCAACTGTTGCTGAAAGGCATTCAGATAGAAACAGAAAGAAAGGCCTTTGTTACTAGTGTACTGGGTTGCAAAGGTGGAATAGGCACTACGCTACTCAGTTATCATTTAGCGTATGAAATCTCACAAATAAAAAAATCGCCCACTTTATTATTGCAAGGTAACCAAGGATCTCAAGATCTTGACCTTGTAACAGAAAAAAAGATGAACACAGAATTCACTGAATATCATAAACACTTAGATCTTATGTTATGTAAAGAGAAGCAATTAACTGAGATAGATAGTCAAACGAATAAAAAACATAACTTTATAGTTTTTGACCAATCAATTCATAATGCGACAAAAGAAAAAATAATAGATTACATTGAACAATCCAATTGCATCATTATATTATTCGATAATAGCATGATGTCAGTTAGAGTTGCCAAAGAATTCATTGGGATATATGACAGATTTAAAAGAGATAACAGACAAGCCACTCGATTAATAATTTGTTTAAACGAAAGCAGACCGGTCACTAAAGGGATGCTAGATACCGCTGATATACAGTCATTATTGCAAAAAACTATCGATGTACACATACCCTATATCAATAGTACAAAAGTCTCATTAAATGACCAGTACTATTTTGGCAGAAAAAAAACCAAGATAATCGCATTAGCCAAAAATACAATGGGCATAAAGGTAAAACCTATTATTGATAATGGAAAATGGGTAAACAAAGTAATAGCAAGGATTAAAGGCAGAAGATAAATAATGAAAATATCATTAACTGTACAAGAGTTAATTAGAGAGAAAATGTTAGCGAATATAGATATAGATAAAGTTGAACATCTTGTCGATGACTACAGTAGGCTTAATGGATTACTGTCCAAAACATTTTATGATTTATTCAATGATAATGAATATCAAATTACGACTCAAGACCAGAAAAAAATAATTTCAATGATAGCAGATGAAATCACTGGATTTGGACCATTAAGAGAACTTATGGAGGATGATTCTATCAGTGACATTATGGTTAACGGTCCGAATAAAATATTCATTGAACGTTCTGGCTTGATAACGTTAACTGATCGCCGTTTTATTAGTAATACTCAACTGACAGATATTGCCAAGCGCTTAATGCAAAAAGTCAATCGTCGTATTGATGAAGGCCGCCCCTTAGCTGATGCTCGGTTAATTGATGGAAGTCGTATTAATGTTGCAATGAGCCCGATTGCTTTGGATGGTACTGCACTGTCTATCCGAAAATTTAGTCATAATAAACGGAAGTTAGAAGACTTAGTTGATATGGGCGCTATGAGCAGTGATATGGCCAACCTTCTGATTATTGCTGCCAGTTGCAGGGTTAATATTGTTATCTCAGGAGGTACTGGCTCAGGCAAAACAACGTTATTAAATGCGTTATCAAAATATATTTCTAAAAGCGAAAGAGTGATTACTCTTGAAGATGCAGCCGAGTTGAATCTCGAACAACCACACGTTGTCAGAATGGAAACGCGATTAGCGGGTCTGGAGAATACCGGGCAGATTACTATGCGGGACTTAGTCATTAACTCACTGCGAATGCGCCCAGACAGAATTATTATTGGCGAATGCAGAGGTGAAGAAACGTTTGAAATGCTTCAAGCGATGAACACTGGCCACAATGGATCTATGTCAACATTGCATGCTAACTCGCCCCGTGATGCTATTGCTCGCCTGGAAAGCATGATCATGATGGGGCCGGTTAACATGCCTCTATTTACTATTCGACGGAATATTGCATCTGCAATCAATCTTATTGTTCAAGTTTCACGAATGAATGATGGCACAAGAAAAGTAAGGTACATCAGCGAAATTATGGGAATGGAGGGTGATAACGTTGTACTACAGAATATATTTTCTTTTAAACCAGACAACACACGTGATGAATATGGAAAAATTCAAGGGGAATTTATCAACCATGGGCTGTTTGGCCGATCTTCTATCAGAATAAATGCTGAAATGTATAGTCTATCCAATGAATTAAAGAGTATTTTTTCTACGGTGGAAAAATGATTTACTACATAATTATTTTGTCTGGAGTATTAATAATATTATTGAATAATCTAAAATGGATAAAAATAAAAAAATCTATAATAAATTCAAACGAATTAACATTCAATAGTGATTTTTTTCTGACTATTTTTTTAAAAAGATTATTTGTAGAATGGTTACAGTATTTGCATGACATTATTAAAAGAAAAAATAAACTGCATATCGCAATACCTGTCATTTACTCAGTATGCATTTACTATGCAAACACACTTTGGTTACATTTTAATTTATTTTCCATTTTCATCTTTACCTTCATAAGCATTATATATATACAAATAAAACAATCACGAAAAATGCATCATGAGATTTTTAAACAAGACTTTCCCGAAGTTCTCTTGATGATAAATATGGCAGCAAGTAGCGGTACAAGTATCAATCAAATATTAGAACGCTGCGGGCAAGAAATACACGGCTCACTAGGGTATGAAATGAGCCTTATCTGTCGACGACTTAATCTGGGAGAGTCTCCTGAAACCGTTTTCTATGATGCTTACAAGAGATTTAATTATCCTGAATTCTATTTCCTTATGACTATTATCTTACTTAATCTACAGCAGGGGGGGCAATTAAGAGAGTTGACTAATCGCCTATCACAAGTAATAACAAAAAATAAAACAGCAGAACAAAAAAAATCCGTAATGACAGCTCAAACAAGAATGTCAGTCAATATTATTTCTATTATGCCTTTTGCCTTCTCTTTTTTACTTTATTTTATTGACTCTACCAGCATAGAATCCATGTGGAATCATCCCATTGGAAGCATTATTTTCTACTATATTATAATCAGTGAATTTATTGGGGTTACTATAATAAGAAACATGCTCAGGAAAACGATATGAATGCATTTTTTTATATATTGTTATTATTACTAGGATTAGTGCTTTTACTTAAAACAAACTCAAGAGTTAAAAGAATCTCCGTATACAATAAAATAAATGAGGCTGACGAGTATAAACACAAAATAGAAGATAAAAGAGACGTAAAAAATCAACATAAAGATCTTTCTATATTTATTAAAATCCCATTTTTTCTTGACAAGTCGATTTATTTTAAAATATTTATAATCACCATAAGCTTGATGGCAATAGTAATATTATCGGAGAGCAATTTGGTAGAAGTTAATTTTATAAATTTACTGATTTTTGGATTGATAACTATGATGATTGTTTTATATTTACCTAAAATAATCATTAAACAAATTGTCACCAGAAGAACGGATTCTATGCTTAAGTCCCTGCCTTTTTTCATTGATATCACTGCTGCATGTGTTCAATCTGGGATGACAATAGACAACTCACTCAGTTATACTGCCAAAAAATTTAAAATAATCAATTCAGATTTGAGTCTGACTATTATTAAAATAACTAAGCGAGCAGAAATAAATGGGCTAGAATCTGCTATTAAAGAATTTCATCAATGCTCTTCCTCCATGGAGATAAGAATGTTTTGTAGTGCGCTACAATACAGCATTATTTTTGGATCCAGCATATATGAACAATTAATTAAATTATCTCAAGATATACGAGAAATGCAGTTATTAATTATGGAGGAAAAAATAAGTAAGCTATCCACTAAATTAACATTTCCGCTTTTTATATTTATTCTTATCCCATTTATTATATTAGTTATATCACCTAGTGTGTTGGAGATACTCACCTATGTACAAAAATAGCCGCCGCATCCTTATTATCTTTATTTTTACCTTACTAATAAATGCTTGCTCTTGGAATAGAGATATGAGCAGAAAAGAGGTTAGTTATCGGGAAAGCATTTTGACCAAAGCAAAAAATTATGGCGGACTTATTACCTTGTATCGTAATAAATTGAAAATAAAAGAAGATGATACTTTTCGGTTAAAGTTAGCTAATGCTTATTATCTTGCTGGAGACACCGAGTCATCATTATATTTTTTAGAACCCATAGCGCATAAAAAAAATGAATCGATTTATTTGCTACAGGCCAAAAATCTTATTAATAAAAATGATGATGCCACAGCCAGCATAGTTATTAATAAGTTAATCACTATGTCACCAAAAAATGCAGAAGCACATAATATGAAAGGTATTATTTTAGCCAGTAATGGTAAAATTAATGAAGCTAAAAAATCTATTAATCAATCTAGAAATTTATTTATTTCTGATGAGATAGCCATGAACAATCTTGCTGTAGTCGCGATGCTCGACAAACGTTATACAGAGGCAGTAAGGATATTACTTCCGGATTATTTAGCAGGGAAACGAGGGAGTTTCATGTTACACAACTTGGTATTCTCTCTTATCAAAATTGATGATGATAAATATGCAAAAAAGATAATATTAGCGGAGAAAATGGCAAAAGACCCAGATGAACTCATATTGGCGCTTAGTCAAATTAATACCCTCGACAAAGATAATGTTATCTCAGTGAGCGAAAAATGAGTGAGGTCCCACTACGTTTTTTTCACTCAAATAGAGGCTCTATTACTATAGAATTTTCAATGGTATTTATTCTATTTTTATTTATATTACTACTGAGTGCCGAAATATCTCGCTTATGTTATATTTCTGCCAGTTTAGATTTTGCCGTTTCTGAAGCAGCAAAGTCGGCTAAGAATAAAGATCCGAGTAATAACTCCAGTTCTGCATCAGTGTTACAACAAAAATTAGCTGCGCACCATGGCATCTTAGGACCCTTTATCACTGAAGGTAATAAGGTAAACATAAATATTGCTTTTAGTGAAAACATTTCTGATATTATTAATAATAATACTTCAAATAACGATACATTATCTCTAGCCAGATACAGTTTCCGATATTTATATCGCCCCTTTTTTTTCCCCATATCACCATATTGGGCGAATACATTACTATTACGGGAGGTCATTTTTGCACAAGAAAATTAACCCAAAAAATTTGCTTTCAGATACTCAGGGCGCAGTTATTGTTGAGTTTTCTTTTATTGTCTTGACCATGATTATTTTCATAAAGGGACTAATATCAATTTCAGAATATTATTCTACCATCGGAAAATTGGATCGTATTTCGTATTCATTAGCGGGAATAATACGTGAAAGAGCTCGATTATATAAAAACAATGAGTTAACACAGTTACAAGTTAATCAACTAAAAAAGATAGCGGATAATATGCTATCAGATTCAGGTTTATCTGAAGCTAACCTCGCGATAAAGATAGAAACAGTACATTTTAATGCAACTCAATCATCAGTAGCCGAAGATAAAGTCATCGATAATACAAAAAGTTTATCATTTAGCAGTGGATCTTGTGAACCGGATAAGCCGCTTAAAGCCTTAACCCAGTTATCATCATTCAGTAATGTCGGGAGATGGATACCTCTTTATCAAGTGACATTATGTTTACCTGCTGACACTTGGTATAACATGTTATTTATCCAAAGAGGAAATGCTATTTCTATTAAGTCATCATCCATGACCATAGAACGCTAATTTATAAATGAAATTGATATAGCTATTACACAGTATAGGTTATTTATGTTTAAAAAAAGAATTTATTTTATAAAGAATGAAAACGGCTCGATATTATTACCCTTTATCACTCTCATTCCTTTTATTATTGGGCTTCTTTTTCTGTCTTTTGAAATATCTCGTTTTATACAAAAAAAAGCCAAACTATCGGATGCTATAGAACAAGCGACATTAGCACTGACAGTGGAAAACGACAGTAACAACCCTAATGAAATCCAAACAGCAAGAAACACTGAATTGGTAACTTCTTATGCTAATGCCTATCTGCCATCAGAAATATTTTCCAAACCGGAGATCGAAATAATGACTCATCTTACTCATCTAGAATACCGGGCGACAGCGACAATGAGTTACTTCCCTCAATTCTTAACCAAAAGTCCTATTACCAATACAGATAAGAATATCAGCATGACTGATAATGCTATAGCCAGAAAAAGCCTATTTACGGCTCCAACAGAAAAAACAGATGTGGTTTTTGTTGCAGACTATTCAAGTTCAATGAATGGTTATTTCAATAGTGGGGATACAACGACAAAAATAGAAGAATTAAGAAGGATTTTTAAAAGGTTAAATAACTCTATATTGAGAAATGATAATATTAAGAGCATTGGCTTTGTTCCATTCACATGGGGAACTAAAATCATCATAGGAGATGGAGCTAACAACGAACAGTATTGCCACTTTCCTTTTGTACCAAAGATAACTATTCCAACTGGAAATTACCTGAAAAATTCAAATAATTATGATATAGATCTTGAAGTCACATTGGCTATAAAAAACAACATTGACTATGATGAAACCATCAAGTCTATAACTCAATCTCGTGATTTTATTAATATACCTATGGATGATATAAATTCTGAAGTATTTTGTTTAAGATATTCAGATGCTCATACTTTAAGATCTGATGGTATCACTAATGAAATGATTGAGGAAACTATAGCGGGAAAAACCGAAGGTCACACATTAATAAGTTCAGGTATCTTATCAGGAAACGATATATTCAGGAACGAAAGTAATAATAAAAATAAGCTAATGATTATTCTTTCTGATGGTAATGACAATGATGTTTCGTCAGACAGTCCTGGCGATAGGATAACAAATAAACTTATCAAAAAAGGGATGTGTGAAAAAATCAAAGAAAATAATATTCGAATGATTTTTATTGGAATTGGATATATTCCCAGTGGGATAGATTGGAAAAAGTGTGTCGGGGAAGGCAATTTTTATCTGGCAAAAAATGCTCATGAATTAGAAGTCGACCTTCGCCAGGCGTTAGGATCAATAGAAATTCGTGAAGTCGGCCGTAATACGCCGAAAGATTAATATTAGGCGCGGTAATATTCACCGCGCCTGTTTTGATTATTTTGCGCCGCCCGCTTCCATGCCGACTAACCCAACCTTGAGATAACCTGACTTACGTAATGCATCCATCACACTCATCAGTGTTTCATAATCCACCACTTTGTCTGCCTGGAAGAAAATGGTGGTTTCTTTATTAGATTGGGTCACTTTATCCAGCGCTGCCGCCAGCGTCTCACGGTCAACCTGCTGCTCGCCGACATAAAGCTGATTATCAGCCTTAACAGTCAGAAAGACCGGTTTCTCTGGCCGCGGCTGTGGTACCGCTGAAGATGCTGGTAAATCCACTTTGATATCAACCGTTGCCAATGGTGCTGCCACCATAAAGATAATCAGCAATACCAACATGACATCAATGAAAGGTGTCACGTTAATTTCGTGCAGTTCACCGCTTTCATCAAGGTTATCGTTCATCCGCATGGCCATAAATCACCCCGCACGCAATTGATGAGGTTGCTTAGGAGACTTTGCTTCAGCGCTGCTGCTCAAATCAAGATCACGGCTCAGTAGCAATAATACCTGTGCGGCGACATCCCCTACCTGAGCGCGGTAAGATCCAATCAAGCGAGCGAAGATATTATAGATAACAACCGCTGGAATTGCGGCAACCAAGCCAAGTGCCGTCGCCAACAGCGCCTCGGCAATACCCGGAGCAACAACAGCCAGATTGGTTGTTTGTGAGTGGGCAATACCGATAAAACTGTTCATGATGCCCCAAACCGTACCAAACAACCCAACAAACGGAGAAATGGCACCGATGGTTGCCAGGAAACCGTTGCCTTTGCCCATTTGGCGACTGATGGCAGCCACACGGCGCTCCAGACGGAAAGCAGTACGTTCTTTAATACCGTTGTTGTCGTTCGATTCTGCCGATAGCAGGCGCTCATTTTGCGCCTCACGCAACAATAGACCGCTGATACTCTCTGGAGAAAAAGCCGCTACCCGCTCGGATGCTGTATCAAGATCAGTGACTGCACCGATAACCTCATGCTCTTGCTGTAAACGGCGACGTGCACGGAATAACTCAGTTCCTTTGGAGAACAAAATGGTCCAGGTTACGATGGATGCCAGCACCAGGCCAATCATTACGCCTTTGACGACCACATCGGCATGCTGATACATGCCCCAAACAGAGAGATCCATCGCCAACCCTTGTGCTGCGGGCGCGCTGAGTGGTTGAACCATCGGAGCCGATGGTGCAGGAGCCACCGCGTCTGTATTAGCAGGGGCAGCTACAGATGTAATTTCCGGTGCAGGTAACGGCGTTGATGTTGCCGTTGTTGGTGTAGCAACAGATGCAGCGACTGCGCTACTGTTGCCTGGCGCGGCGAATGCATGACCGGCTAAACCTGCCACCAGCAATAATGCCATCGCACCTTTCATCATTCGACCTTGCGCGAATGATTTATCTTTAATCTTTTTGCCAGCTGTTTTCACGCTGTGCCTCCACCCAATATGCATATCAATTTAAGGACGAAATCAGTTGCCGATCATATCAAACAAATCGGGGATTGATAGTAATTATCATTAGTATTTGCGCCTATTCTTGAGAAAAAATAAGAATTGCCCTGATATCAGGGACTACGCAGCTTATTAAACAGATATGCGTTCCTGGCTGTACAGATTGAGTGACACACCATGTAAAGTTCAGAGAGGGTTAACGCCATGAAGCTCGACGATCTAAAATAGGGTGTTCCCTCACGACGACACCTTAATAAATTCCCTATTTCATCACTTAAACAGCATTTTTCCATCGTAAACTCTCCGAAAACAGCGCGTCACCCTCTTGAGTTATTTTCATGGTGAAAGCTGCTCTCACACCACAATCATCATGCTAACGTAAGGGATAAATACATTCCTATAATGAATGCTGACCATAGAATAATGGACACGCTGATAAGAAGGTGGCAACGCGACATGTCTGCAAATAAATCTACGACAGAAAAACTGGAAACAACCTTAGTTAGCGCGGGCAGGAGTAAGAGATTTACCCAAGGCTCGGTCAATACCGTTATTCAGCGCGCATCGTCTCTGGTATTCGAGTCAGTGAAAGCAAAAAAACACGCCACTATTAATCGCGGCAATGGCGAATTATTCTATGGCCGTCGAGGCACGTTAACCCACTTCTCGTTGCAAGAAGCAATGACCGAACTCGAAGGCGGTGCGGGTTGTGTGCTTTACCCTTGCGGGGCTGCGGCTATCAGTAATGCCATTTTGTCATTTGTTTCCACAGGCGATCACCTGTTGATGACCGGCTCGGCCTATGAACCAGCGCAAAGTTTTTGCGATAAAATCTTATCGCGCATGAATATCACCACCACTTATTTTGATCCTATGATGGGCGCGGAGATAGCTTCATTAATCACACCGGAAACCAAAGTGGTTTTCCTTGAGTCACCTGGCTCCATCACCATGGAAGTGCAAGATATCCCCGCCATAGTGAAGGCTATCCGTGCGGTTGCTCCTGAAATGATTATCATGATGGACAATACTTGGGCGGCTGGGGTGCTGTTTAAAGCATTGGATTTTGATATTGATATCTCCATCCAATCAGGCACTAAATACATTATTGGTCATTCCGATGCCATGCTGGGGATTGCGGTTGCCAATTCCCGTTGTTGGGAGCAACTGCGGGAAGACTCATACCTGATGGGGCAAATGGTGGATGCCGATACCGCTTATCTTGCCAGCCGAGGCCTACGTACGCTGGGTGTTCGCTTAAAACAGCACGAAAAAAACAGTATCGAAATCGCCAACTGGCTGGCAAAGCGGCCGGAAGTTGCTGTGGTTTACCACCCTGCGCTACCCGGCTGTAAAGGGCATGAATTCTACCAACGTGACTTTACGGGCTGTAATGGTTTGTTTTCTTTTGAATTAAAAGAAGAGCTAACTCAGCAGCAGCTAGAGGCCTATCTCGACCACTTTACCCATTTCAGTATGGCTTTCTCATGGGGCGGATTTGAGTCATTGATTCTGGGTTATCAGCCCAAGGATATCCGGGCAATCCGCAAATACGAGGGCGAGGGAATCAAAGGCACATTGTTCCGTCTGCATATTGGCCTGGAAAATGTGCAAGATTTGCAGGAAGATTTAGTTGCAGGGTTTGAACGCATCAAAGCTACGCAGTAGAATTTCTGAGCGATATGGTTTGTCTATGCGCGGTAACGATAACCGCGCATTAATCCTCTCTTACACAAATAATGTCAACGGCACGTATATATCCCCTCAAAAATTCAGTTATTGAGGATAAGATCAATGTGGTTCAGCGCCATTACGGATACACTACGTAGGACCTCATAACAATATCCTCACACGATAGGCAAACAGGAACAGAAATGGATGTATTACGCGAAATCCTTCATGCCTTATGGCAGCAGGATTTTAGTAAACTTGCCGACCCGAATGTGATTTGGGTTATTTACGGCATACTCTTTACTACCCTCTTTTTAGAAAATGGTTTACTACCGGCCTCTTTCCTCCCGGGTGATAGCTTATTGCTATTGGCGGGTGCATTAATTGCCAAGGGTGTCATGGCGTTCTTGCCTACCATGATAATTCTGACTGCCGCGGCCAGCCTGGGCTGTTGGCTGAGTTACTTGCAAGGGTTGTGGCTGGGAGATACCAAAGTGGTCAAAAGGTGGCTGTTGCAGCTGCCCGTTTATTATCGTCAACGCGCCCATAACCTGTTTGTTCGCCATGGTCTGGCGGCCCTGATTATTGGCCGTTTTTTGGCTTTTGTTCGGACTTTATTGCCCACTTTGGCGGGTATCTCCGGCCTAAACAGCGCCCGTTTTCAGTTTTTTAACTGGCTCAGCGGCCTGCTATGGGTGGGGAGTGTCGTGGGGCTGGGCTTTGCCCTTAGCCATATTCCTCTGGTTAAGCACTATGAAAATCAAGTCATGACTGCACTGATGATTTTACCGATCGTTTTGTTGCTGGTGGGGTTGGTTGGTACGTTGGTGTTGGTCTGGTGTAAACGTAAAAGCGTGACGGAGTAATCTTCTCCGCTCGAGCAGCAAAACGGCGCTCAGTGCGCCGTTTTGTGTAGATATCACCTCAATTAGTGCGTAACTTGGCAACTTCTTCGCTCGGCGTCAGGCCGAAATAGCGTTTAAACTCGCGGCTAAATTGTGAAGCGCTCTCGTACCCCACCTTATTTGCAGCGGTGCTGGCTTTTAGCCCATCGTGTAACATCATCATTCGCGCACGGTGCAACCGGTAAGATTTCAGGTATTGCAGCGGAGAGGTATTCGTCACCGCTTTGAAATTATGATGAAACGCTGAGACGCTCATATTCACATCTGCGGCTAATTGCTCAACATTCAGGTTATCGGCAAACTGATTTTCGATACGCCGCAATGTTTTGGTAATTTGATTGAAATGCCCGTGGCGATTCACTAATGCCTGTAATGCTCCGCCACACTGACCACATAGCACGTAGTAGATAATTTCTCGCACGATTTGTGGGCCGAGTACCCTGGCATCACGAGGATTAGACATCACATCCAGTAACCGCTCAGTGGCGCATAGCATCTCTTCAGTCAGCACCGATGAGTTGACGCCAGAGGTATTACCGAAAGGTTTATCTAACTCATCATCACCAATATCTATAATCAAATCCTGCAACATCTGGCTGTCTATATGAATAGAGATACCGGCTAACGGCACTTCCGGGCTAGCGAAGGTTTCACATTCAAACGGCAACGGTACAGTCAGAATCAGGTAGTTCTTCGGATCGTATTGAAATACCTTGCTACCCAGATAGCCCACTTTGTGTCCCTGAAAAATAATGACCACACTTGGGGTGTACATCACTGGCGTGCGCGGTTGATGCACCGTGGAATACAGAATTTTCACCTTTGGTACAGCGCTGGGGGTTAAACCATTGCCCTGAGCCAACTGGGTAATCTTCCCCGCCATCTGTGCCTGAATATCATCAACCTCAACCATAATGCCTCACCTGCCCTGTTAGCCTGACATGACCTATCATCTATCTTACAAACATCTGTCTTACAAAATTATTTATTCTGCATAAAATCTGACATGGATTGTGCCTTATTTATCCAGTTTGCTACAGTAATTTGTAGAAATAGGCAAGAGCAAGGCAGGAATGTGTCAATAAAGGATGAGACAATTCAGTTTCAACGTAACTCATTGACCCACCACAGGATTAAATGATATTAATCAATTTGATAGTCAATGTTAAAATTATCAATAATCGTTTTATGATATTAATAATAATAATTTTTATTTAATATCTACCCCTGGTTTTTCTGGATCGGTTTCGCATATAAGTAAGCTTTTATCTTAATGTCTCCGTGTATTTATGAACATGCCCTAATACCCAAGCATGGGATTACACTCATCGATAACTTTAGGATTGGGAGGCACCAGAAAAAATACGCATATTGATTTGATAAGGAAGTAATAAAGTGAAGTATTCTCGGACGCTATTAAGTTTAATGATTGCAGGAACATTGTCTCTAACAGCATTAGGCGCTAATGCTACTGATTTAGGTTGTGCGGGCGAAGAAATGCCCTTGCTGAGTGGGGCAGTACTCACCTGTGCCACTGAGCTTGGCATTAAGCCTAATCAAGAGTTCGATCTGTCAACTGAAGTCAGTGCAGCATTGGCTGATGGTAAGTCAATATTTTTCCCTGCTGGCAGCTATCTTATTGGCAGCGATATTGTGTTGAATGAAAAAAACAATTTGGTGGGTTCTGAAGCTGGTGTGACGATACTTCGTGGCGTAAAACCAGAGAAAGCCATATCTATTGGTAATAAGACTTACGGCATCCAGGTTAACCAAATCACAATAAAAAATATTATTTTCGATAATGCAACGGTTAATTTTTACGGCAACAAAAAAAATATAACCATAATAAATAATGCTTTTATTAATACAAACTCTACAGATGAGCAGCTTACTGTCTCGCATCACCCCTTTACAATTCATGGTAATGTTTTTTTACGCGATAAAAACTCCCCAGGGAACGGTATTAGCACCTTCAAAAACTCGAAAACCAAAATTGAAAACAATGTCATAGGGGATATCTCTGACGAAAATATCTTGCTAACCATGAATTATTATGATGTTGGAACTTTTAATGTCATTAATAAAATTAAAGAGTCCGCAAAAAACCAACAGCTTAATGTTTTGGATGAGCAAGGCTACTTTGTCGCCGGTTGGTATGCCACTGACGGACTAAAAAACTCTGTTTTCCGTAATAATATCGTGTCGGGGAATACTCTGGATTGCTTAGATGTTAGTGGAGAGACCGAAAAAGCGAAATGTACCATGACCAGAGACCACGCTATCTATATAAAACAATACAATAACGTTGACGTGGTTAATAATTATTTTAGTGGCTGGCCACGTGATGCAGCGGGTAATTTGAAATTCCGTAATGCATCCCATCTTTATTTTGTTGGTAACTATCTTAACATTGCTGAATTTAACGCCAGACCTTACGATAACAATAACAAAATGCTAAATATGGATAATACTTTCATATTTAATAATACATTTAAAGAGTCCATGATCGGTTATTGGCAGAATTTTACCGATACCGATGACCAATACATCAATGCGAAGAATTTTGTGGTCTTCGACAATTTATTTATTGCTGAAAAGCAGAACGAAAAACGTATTAATAGATCCTTTCGCAGTACTCACGGCGAATTTTTGGAAGCCAATAATCGTTATGCCGATAAAACACTAGTAGAAAATCAAGGATTTAAATCAGTAGATATTGCCACCGCCACAGAACGCTTACCTACTGACAAAGCAGCATTGTTAGCAGTAAAACCGATTCCATTGTGGAAAAAGATAGGCGATATCAGTGGCAAAGAGCTGAAAGATAACCAATTGGTCAGATTAGATATTGAAGCTGACGGCTACCCATCTCAATTTGTCGTTTATGCACCCGATAGAAAAGATAATTACTCCACCCACCGTTGGGCGGCAAAGTTAACTGCCTTGTTTAATGAAAAAATAAAAGGGGCCTGTGCCGGGGTACTGACCAGCAACGTGACGACTGACAATAGCTGTAAATTTATGGCGCCAAAAGGGTCAAGCTATTTAAACAATATTTATACCACTGAAGGTGGGGTTGCCACTTACACCACCAAGATTATTGATAAATATCTTGAGGTTGGCTATATTTCCGGTTCAAAAATCCAACTGGGTCAAACAGTGAAATTAGCGGTAACGTTCGAGGATGGAACACATAAGGAAGTGACTTATACGCCTGATGACGAGTACCGCACGGCGGGTCACCGCTGGACAACCGAGTTGGCACATAAAATCAATGCCAATATACCGGGCTTATGTGCAGGTCAGTATGGTGAATCCACAGACCAGGGAAATAACATCTCTAAATGCGGATCGGTGATCCCCTCTGGTTCATCACATTTAAACAAAATCTATACTGTTAACGGCCAATCGGCAAAAGTAGATATCAGCATTAACAATTAATTGTTAGCCAGAAAAAGCAAAAGATATCAACTTTGCTAAAAATCAGTTAAACGGACAGATAAATTTATTTTCTGTCCGTTTTTTTATGCGCGACGACATCAGAGACTACAGTGATAAAGCGGGTAACATCTGTTTTGCACCATTACTTTACAAAACAATCTGACATAAATTGAGTCTTATTTATCATGTTTTCTACAGTCATCTGGAGAAATAGGCAAGAGCAAGACAGAAATGTGCATTGCGGTATGCCATCAGGTTACCGACAATAACTATACCCGTCATACTTCAAGCTGCATGTGCGTTGGCTACGTTCAATCACCCGAATCACTTACAACACAGTAAGCTCATCGGGATTCTCTCCCTTGCCGCCTTCCTGCAACTCGAATTATTTTGGGTACATCAATAAACTCTTACCCCTCACTGGAAGACAAATCATGCAAAATTTCACTCTTCACACTCCCACTAAAGTGCTGTTCGGTACGGGTCAAATCGCGCAGCTGAATAAAGAAATCCCTGCTGATGCACGTATTTTGATTACCTATGGTGGGGGCAGCATTAAACAAAATGGTGTGCTCGACCAAGTTCACCAAGCGCTGAAAGGCTTTGATTTCCTGGAGTTTAGCGGCATTGAACCCAACCCTACCTATGAAACATTAATGAAAGCAGTTGAGGTTTGCCGGAAAGAGAAAATTACGTTCCTGTTGGCCGTTGGTGGCGGTTCTGTATTGGACGGCACTAAATTCATCGCTGCGGCCGTCAATTATCCACAAGACCCATGGCATATTCTGGAAACTACTGGCAGCGATATCAAAGAAGCTCTGCCGATGGGTTCCGTGTTGACCTTGCCTGCTACGGGTTCTGAAGCTAACAGCGGCGCAGTTATCAGCCGCCGTAGCACCGGTGATAAACAACATTTCTTCTCCGCTCATGTACAACCGCTATTTGCCGTGCTGGACCCAGAAGTGACTTATACCTTGCCACCACGCCAGGTCGCCAATGGCGTGGTCGATGCGTTTGTTCACACTATCGAGCAATATCTGACTTATCCGGTCGATGCCAAGGTGCAAGACAGATTTGCTGAGGGCTTATTGCTAACACTGATTGAAGACGGCCCGAAAGCCTTAAGTGACCCTAAAAATTACAATGTGCGTGCCAACATCATGTGGAGCGCGACCATGGCATTAAATGGCCTGATTGGCGCGGGTGTCCCGCAGGACTGGGCAACGCATATGCTAGGCCATGAATTGACCGCACGTCACGGGCTGGATCATGCACAAACATTAGCGGTGGTATTGCCAGCTTTGTTAGTGGCGAAGAAACAACAAAAACGCGCCAAACTACTGCAATATGCAGAACGTGTTTGGGGGCTGCATGGCGGTAGTGAAAAACAACGTATTAATGCTGCCATTGAAGCGACCCGTGATTTCTTTGAGAGCATGGGGGTGGCAACGCGTTTGTCCGCTTACAAACTGGATGGCAGTACCATTCCTGATCTCATTAAAAAGCTAGAAGAGCATGGTATGACTGCGCTTGGTGAGCACAGCGACATCACTTTAGCCGATAGCAAACGTATCTACGAAGCTGCGGTCTAACAATATAGTTTAGTGGAACCAACGTGATTTAAGCTAAGGAGATAAATATGGCGACACAACCCATTATCAAATTGCACGATGGAAATCTGATGCCACAACTCGGCCTTGGCGTTTGGCAAGCAAGTATTGAAGAAACACAACTTGCTGTCAGCAAGGCGCTGGAAGTCGGCTATCGATCAATCGATACAGCGGCTATTTATAAAAATGAAGAGGGTGTGGGTCAGGCGCTGAAATCAGCCCATGTCGCCCGTGATGAACTATTTATTACCACTAAGCTGTGGAATAGCGACCAAGATAATCCGCAGCAAGCACTGGAAGAGAGTCTGAAAAAGCTTCAGCTCGATTATGTGGATCTCTATCTGATCCACTGGCCAGATCCAGCACAAGATAACTATGTCAGTGCCTGGCGCGAGTTGATTGCATTGAAAGAAAAAGGGTTGATCCGTAGTATCGGCGTTTGTAACTTTAATATCCCGCATCTACAGCGGTTAATTGATGAAACTGGCGTTGCCCCTAGCGTCAATCAGATTGAGCTTCACCCCTTACTACAGCAACGGCAACTCCATGCCTGGAATGCCACTCATCATATTGCGACAGAATCCTGGAGCCCGCTGGCCCAAGGCGGCGATGGTGTTTTTGATCAGGCAATTATCCGTCAGTTAGCGCAGAAATACAGTAAAACACCCGCACAGATAGTGATCCGCTGGCATCTCGACAGCGGGTTGATTGTGATTCCGAAATCGGTGACACCTGCGCGTATCAGGGAAAACTTTGAAGTATTTGATTTTAAACTGCACAAAGATGAACTGACGGCAATTTCGAAGTTGGATAGCGGCAAACGACTGGGGCCAGACCCGGATGTCTTCGGATCTGACCGCTAGTTTAATGCCTGGCTTTCCCTCTGGCTGCACCACCGGAGGGTTTATTCACCGGCGCTCTGTTTGCGCCGGTTTTGTTGCCTGTCGTCTTGGGTGCGGAACTGCCTGTTGGTGTCAGCGCCACTTTGCCCGAAGGCGCTTTACTGTTAGGAGCTTTACCTGCTGAAGCAGCATTTGTGCGGTTACCCGGTTGACGCTGACGAGTGATAGCCGTGTGCTTGGTCAGCGCCGGTGTATGATGACGAAACGCCCGACGTGCTTCACGTTGTTCTTCCAGAGTGGGGGCCGGAACCAAACATTCACGGCGGCTACCAATTAAATGTTGCAGCCCCATTTCTTCTAATGCCGAACGAATCATCGGCCAGTTAACGGGATCATGATAACGCAGCAATGCTTTATGTAACCGCCGCTGACGATCTCCTTTCGGAACAACGACATCCTCGCTCTTATAATCGACTTTGCTCAGCGGGTTCTTGCCGGTGTAATACATGGTGGTTGAGTTAGCCAGCGGTGATGGGTAGAAGTTCTGCACCTGATCCAAACGGAAGCGGTTTTTCTTCAGCCAAAGAGCCAAATTCACCATATCTTTATCTTCCGTTCCCGGATGGGCGGAGATGAAATACGGAATCAAATATTGCTCTTTACCGGCCTGCTTAGAATAGGTATCAAACAGCTCTTTAAAGCGCTGATAGCTGCCCATTCCCGGTTTCATCATTTTTGAAAGAGGCCCTTCTTCAGTGTGCTCCGGGGCTATTTTCAAGTAACCGCCCACATGGTGGCTGGCTAATTCTTTGATATAACGAGGATCTTCTACTGCCAAGTCATAACGAACACCGGAGGCAATCAGGATTTTTTTAATCCCTTTCAAATCACGCGCTCGCCGATACAGAGAAATGGTCGGCTCATGGTTAGTGTCCATGTGCTGGCAGATTTCAGGATAAACACAAGATGCGCGGCGGCAAGTTTGTTCCGCTCGCGGCGATTGGCAACGCAGCATATACATGTTGGCTGTCGGGCCACCCAGATCAGAGATAATGCCAGTAAAACCAGGAACTTTATCGCGAATTTCTTCTATTTCACGAATAATGGAATCTTCAGAGCGGCTCTGGATAATGCGCCCTTCATGTTCGGTAATTGAACAGAACGAGCAACCGCCATAGCAACCGCGCATGATATTGATCGAGAAACGAATCATATCGTAAGCCGGAATAGGCGATTTCCCATAAGACGGGTGCGGCACACGCTGATAAGGCAGAGCAAAAACGCTGTCCATTTCTTCAGTGCTGAGTGGGATAGCCGGCGGGTTAATCCAAATATAGCGGTCACCGTGTTTTTGCATCAAAGCCCGCGCACAACCGGGGTTAGTTTCATGATGTAAAATCCGCGAAGTGTGGGCATACAAGACTTTGTCTGCTTTCACTTTGTCATAGGAGGGCAGCAAGACATAAGTCTTCTCCCATGGTTTGGGTTTAGCGGCCCGCACGGTAATAGGTTTGGCTTCCGGCTCAGGAACACTGTCTGTCGCACACGGCAAATCTTCGCCATAAGGGTTCGGAATAGCTTCAATACGGCCCGGTTTATCCAGCCGGGTAGAATCTACGCCACTCCACCCTGGTAACGGGGTTTTGCGCATCACCACGGTGTTACGCACATCCTGTATATCAGCAATTTTCTCGCCGGCAGCCAAGCGGTGTGCCACTTCAACCAGTGGCCGCTCACCATTGCCGTACACCAGCATATCGGCTTTGGCATCGACAATCACCGAGCGGCGCACAGTATCAGACCAATAATCATAATGGGCGATACGGCGTAAGCTGGCTTCAATTCCGCCCAGCAATACCGGCACGTGACTATAGGCCTCTTTGCAGCGCTGGCTATACACCAAAGTGGCGCGGTCTGGCCGTTTACCACTTTGATTATCCGGTGTATAGGCATCGTCATGGCGCAACTTACGATCAGCGGTATAGCGGTTGATCATCGAGTCCATATTGCCCGCGGTGACGCCGAAGAACAGATTCGGTTCCCCCAAGCGCATGAAATCATTTTTATTCGTCCAATCTGGCTGAGCAATGATCCCTACACGGAAGCCCTGAGCCTCCAGCATGCGGCCAATGATAGCCATCCCGAAACTGGGGTGATCGACATAAGCATCACCGGTGATGACTATGATGTCACAGCTGTCCCAGCCCAAGATGTCCATTTCTGCGCGAGACATCGGTAAAAATGGCGCAGTGCCATAGCATTCCGCCCAATAGGGCTGATAAGAAAACAGGTCACGCTCTGGCTGGATCAGGCTGGTACTCATGGCAACACTCTTTGAATTGGGGAAATGGAGGTGGTTCGGGTTAAGAAATCATCACCGGGCGGCGATTATACGCATTTATCCATGAAAAGAGGAAGGATATATCTTTTGATAACGAGATTTACGCAATCAGTTAAAACAGGATCACCGGACGATTATTCACCGAAACAATGATCCCATTCTTCTTAACCGAGCGTCGGTGCCGCTTGTGTCACCAACTGACCTGCGGAGCCACGATCTGCCATCTCAAGGCTCTGGCTGTAGAACAGGAATGGGAAATGTTCGGAAGAAACCTGATTGAAATACACCAGCAACTCCACATCACCATCGACCCAAACAGTATCTTTCCAGCCGCGATCTTCAGCCATCGCTGGCGCGCCATTCACATTTTTCACCAAGAATGACACACCCTGAATATGGAATGCTTGCGGCATGTCGGCGTGTATGGTCCAGCGCTCCCAAGTCCCTTGCTGTGCTTGAGCATCGACCCGATTCATATCCCAGATAGCGCCATTGATTCCCGGTAAGTCATCCCCTAAGCGGAAGTCGCGGGTACGCACCACACTGCCATCCAGAATCTGATCAGAGAGCAAACGCATTGGCAGGTTATCAGTGACCAACGGCAGCAAGCCAGTCGGTTTTAATGTCAGCACCAAAGTAGAAATTAAAATACTCGATGGCTCAAATAACCCGCGCAGCCTGTCCATAATCCCGGCAGACTCCCCCGCCGTAATGGACACTTCGCTCCCCTGCGACATATCAATAACCACTTCACGCCGCTCACCAGGAGCCAGTGAAAGCTGTTGTACCGCAACTGGCGCAGGCAGAAAACCTTGATCACTGGCCACCACATGCAGTGGGCGGCCGTCACTCAACTGCAAGATATAGCGGCGGGCATTGGACGCATTGAGTAAACGTAAGCGTACCCAACCACGGGAAACTTCAACAAACGGGCTTTGCACCCCATTAACCAGCAAGGTATCGCCGATAAAGCCGCCTTTGGCTGGCGGGTCATATTCCGGCACACCAAAGTTATCAAGCCGCTTATCCTGAATAATAATCGGAAAATCATCAACGCCGTAATGGCTTGGCAACGGCATCGCTTTGCTGACTTCATCTTCTACCAACCACATACCCGCGAGCCCATTATAAACATGGGGTGCCATGCGGTTAGGCGTATTGGCATGATACCAACAAGTTGCAGCGGGTTGGCGTACAGGCAAAACCGGTGACCAGTCGACGCCAGGGGAAATCATGCGTGCCGCCCCCCCCATTAACGTGCCAGGAACTTGCAACCCACTGATAGTCATAGACACCGGCTCAGTCAAACGGTTGCTGTAAATGAGCTTAACATCATCACCGTTGTACACCCGAACCGTCGGCCCCAGATACATCCCGTTGATACCCCATACCGCCGCTTTCTGCCTACCACTGAATGCCCAATGCGCCCGCTGTAGAGTCAAAAACAGCGGTTGGCCGCGGCGTGATTCCAGTAAAGGTGGAACGGGTAACGAGGGTTGCTGGGTACTATTAGCCTGTGCCCTCAATGGCAACGAACCCGCGCCAAGCGCTAAGCCCGTAGCCTGAATGAACTGGCGACGACTGAGTGACATATCTTCTCCGTGAAAACCACAATCAAACCTACTGCAAAATTTTGCCTGACTGCGAATAACGCTGAAGGACGGCAAAACGCTCACGACCAGAGTCGTTTAAATAAAACAATCATACCCGTCATACTTCAGGCTGCACGAGCGTTAGCTACGCTCGTTACTCGGCCCGTCCATGGGCCTCGCCTCTGCGAGGCCGCTGCAAACAGCGTTCCTGCAACTCGAATTATTTAGGGTATTCTTTATATCGATTATTTTTCAGTGGCTACCTGTTGGGCAATTTCTGCATCAAGTTGCTCAATTTTAGCCAGCATCAAATTGCGGCAATGTTCTGATAACTCGCGCACACGTTCTTTACCATAACCAGTGGTATCAACCGGTGGCATTATTTCTACAATAACTTTGCCATTTGACCAACGGTTCAACTTGATATTGTTAGTGCTGGACACACAAATTGGCACGATAGGCACCCCAGCAGCGATAGCGGCATGGAAAGCACCAGTTTTAAAGGGCAATAAACCCCGGCCACGGCTACGGGTCCCTTCAGGGAACATCCAGATAGAAACGTCCTTTTTTTTCACTTGCTCAACGACTTGAGCAATAGTGCCATGCGCTTTGGCGCGATTATCGCGGTCAATTAGCAGGTTGCCAGTCAGCCAATATAATGGTCCAAACAAAGGCACCCACAGCAAGCTCTTTTTACCTACAGTCACAGTGCCGGATTGAACCACATTAGACATCGTGACCATATCGTAGTTATTTTGATGGTTAGCGATATAAATGCAGGTGCCGTAGTTCGCCGCTTCCGAAGGAATTCGCTGTTCGACGGTAATCCCAAATAACACTGACATTCGGCCAAATAGATGGGCGAACGTGGCAAGGTTACGCGGATTTCTTGGGCGAAACAGGCAATAAATCGAACCAAACACACACACTAGAAAACAATATAAAACTGCCAATACCGTGCGCAAAATTAATAGCATAACAACCTCTTAAACACTCACTCTTAGATTTGTAATCGGCGCTAGTATAACGGCTTCCGGGCAAAACACCGCGCAGATTCCTTACCCTAATGATGTTACGCGACAGCGCGCGCAAATCGCGCGCTCCCTGTTACATTGACTGGCTGCAGACTTATGACTCTTCATTCTCTATGGGTATCGCCCGCTCAGGAGCATCAACATCAACGCGATCAATGCGTTGCAATCCACGAGGCAATGGTGAGCCTTTCCGACCACGTTCGGCACGGAATTTCTGTAAATCTTCTGGCCGTAAGGTTAGCTTACGTTTACCGAAGTGAAGGGTAATGGATGTTTGAGGCGGTAAGACGAATAGCCATACCAGGCGATCTTTACCCGCCGCCGCATCCGCAACGGGGATAGAGACTATCTTGTTGCCCTTACCTTTTGATAATTCAGGCAAATCTGCTACCGGGAACATCAACATACGGCCAGCCGCAGTGATGGATAACAACATATCATCCGGCCCATAAATCTCTAATGGCGGCAGTGCTTTGGCATTTTCCGGCAAGGTGATCATGGTCTTGCCCGCACGGTTTCTGGCGACTAAGTCATTGAAAGTACAAACAAACCCATAACCAGCATCTGACGCCATCAATAACTTCTGGTCATCTGACGCCATCAATACGTGTTCAATATTGGCACCCGGCGGTAGAGTCAACTTGCCGGTCAACGGCTCCCCTTGCCCACGCGCAGAGGGCAGTGTCAGTGGATCTAATGCGTAGCTACGGCCGGTAGAATCCATAAAGACGACCGGTTGGTTACTCTTACCGCGGGCCGCAGCTCGGAAACTATCCCCCGCTTTATAACTTAGCCCACTCGGATCAATATCATGGCCTTTGGCACTGCGCACCCAACCCATTTCAGACAGTACGATGGTCACCGGCTCAGACGGCACAATGTCATGCTCACTCATGGCTTTGGCTTCACCACGTTCAGTCAGCGGCGAACGGCGATCATCGCCATAAGCGGCGGCATCAGCCTGAATTTCTTTCTTAATCAGGGTATTAAGTTTGCGTTCGGATGCCAGCAATGCCTGTAATTGATCGCGCTCTTTGGCTAATTCATCTTGCTCACCCCGGATCTTCATCTCTTCCAATTTGGCTAAATGGCGGAGTTTCAGTTCGAGGATCGCTTCAGCCTGAGTTTCAGAAATCGCGAAGTGCTGCATCAACAGCGGTTTTGGCTCATCTTCAGTACGGATGATATGAATAACTTCGTCAATATTCAGGAAGGCAATCAATAAGCCTTCTAAAATATGCAGCCGCTTCAGTACCTTTTCCAGACGATAATTCAGTCGGTTACGCACGGTTTGACGACGGAATACCAACCACTCGGTCAGGATCTCCAACAACCCTTTCACTGTCGGACGATGATCCAAGCCGATCATATTCATATTGATACGATAGCTTCTTTCCAGATCCGTAGTGGCGAACAAGTGGTTCATCACTTGATCCAGATCGACACGATTGGTACGCGGAACTATCACCAAACGAGTAGGGTTTTCATGGTCAGATTCATCACGCAAATCTTCAACCATCGGCAATTTCTTGGCGCGCATCTGGCTGGCAATCTGTTCCAGCACTTTAGCACCCGAAACCTGATGTGGCAGTGCGGTAATCACTGCACTACCATCTTCTTTCTTCCATAAGGCCCGCATCCGCACTGAACCACGGCCATTCTGGTAAATTTTACGAATTTCATCACGCGGAGTGATGATTTCTGCTTCCGTCGGGAAATCGGGCCCTTGCACAAACTCCAACAACTCTTCCAGGGAAGACGTTGGCTTATCAATCAGCGCAAGCACCGCCTGTGCAATTTCTCGCACATTGTGCGGAGGGATATCCGTTGCCATGCCCACAGCAATACCGGTGGTGCCATTCAGCAGAATATTGGGCAGGCGCGCAGGTAGCATTTTCGGCTCCTGCATGGTGCCGTCAAAGTTCGGCACCCAATCAACAGTTCCCTGCCCCAACTCACCCAGCAACACTTCTGCATATTTGGATAAGCGAGATTCGGTATAACGCATTGCCGCAAAGGATTTAGGGTCATCCGGTGCCCCCCAGTTCCCTTGACCATCAACTAATGGATAGCGGTAAGAGAATGGCTGTGCCATCAGCACCATTGCTTCATAACACGCGCTGTCACCATGCGGGTGGTATTTACCCAGCACGTCACCCACGGTACGGGCTGATTTTTTGAATTTAGCGCTATTGTTCAGCCCCAGTTCGGACATTGCGTAGACGATGCGCCGTTGCACCGGCTTTAAACCATCGCCGATAAACGGCAACGCCCGATCCATGATGACGTACATGGAATAGTTCAAATAGGCGTTTTCAGTAAAAGTGTGCAGCGGTAAGCGTTCTGCACCGTCATGAGTCAAATCACTCATTACTCAATTATCCTCAGACTCTGGAGGCGATCACTGTCAGTCAGCAGATCGGCACCGCAAGTTCATTGTCAATTTCTGCCCGCGATAGTACCTCATCTGCGGGGTGACTGTCACAACCCACAGATAATCTCAATCTTTCAGCTTTGCAACATTGGCCGCACTTTCTATCAGCGGGGTAACAAAACGATATCATCATGTAGCCTACCGCTTCTCTTCCCTTCATATACTGGCTATGCGCTGGTATTCCTCCCGCTGTTATTCACTCCCCTAACAGCTGCCGGGATGACGGCGTGCAAATCAATACACAGAGTCAATGTCGTTTCGCTTGCAATAAAAGTAGGAGAATACCCATGGCATCACCCAACATTCTGCTGTTACGCATCGACAACCGGCTGGTTCACGGCCAGGTTGGCGTGGCATGGTCCTCATCTCTTGGGGCAAACCTGTTATTGGTTGCTGACGACGGCGTCGCGCAGGACAAACTCCAACAGCAAATCATGTCGATGACAGCTGAATCCATGGGGTTGGGGATCCGTTTTTTCTCCATCCAAAAAACCATTGATGTCATTGGCAAAGCCTCTGCTGAACAGAAAATTTTCATCGTGTGCCGCACTCCAGATGAGGCCCGCCGCTTGGTAGAAGGAGGGGTTCTTATTCGTGATGTGAATGTTGGCAATATGCATTTTTCGGAAGGCAAACATCCGCTGACCAAAAAAGTGTATGTCGATGATAACGATCTGGCAAACCTGCATGCAATTCAACAGCATAACGTCAATGTCTTTATTCAGGACACTCCGAGTGACGGCAAAGATAAAGTCCAGTAAATAGCCGCCGCATCAGGGTATATCAATCCGCCAGAGCTTAATTCGAGAATGCGGAAACCGAGAATACTCTGCCCTACAACACCTTTGGTGACGGAATTATTTATGCATGAAATAACAATGATGCAAGGTATTGGGCTGGCAATTATGGCCCTGATTGTCGGGATCGATTTTTGGTTGGAAGCACTGTATATCTTCCGCCCACTTATCGTGTGTACCTTAACCGGTGCCATCCTCGGTGATATCCAAACCGGTTTGATTACCGGCGCACTGACTGAACTGGCTTTTACCGGCCTGACCCCGATTGGCGGTACCCAGCCACCCAATCCGGTACTCGCGGGTATTATGACCACCGTGATTGCTCACAGCACGGGGGTTGATGCGAAAACAGCCATCGGACTCGGCTTGCCTTTTAGCTTCTTAATGCAGTACATCATTCTGTTCTATTACTCCGCTTTCTCGTTCTTCATGCAGAAAGCGGACCGTTATGCCGAAGAAGCTGATGGTGCAGCTCTCGGGCGCTTAAATCTATTGTTAACCGCTATTGTTGCTATAACTTACGCCGCCGTCACTTTCCTGTGTGCGTATGTGTCTCAAGGTGCAATGCAAAGCCTGGTGCGCTCGATGCCAGCCTGGCTAACCCACGGGTTTGAAGTGGCCGGCGGTATCTTGCCTGCGGTTGGTTTTGGCTTGCTATTGAAGGTTATGATGAAAACGCCATTCACCCCCTTCTTCATTATTGGTTTCCTGTTTGTCACTTTTATACCGGTACAAAATCTGTTGCCTGTCGCGCTACTGGGGACGGCTTTCGCTATCTACGAATATTACAACCAACAGAAAAAAGCCGCCCAAGCCGCTGCCGCACCTGAGGAGATGAATGATGGAATCTAATACCTTGCCAACAACAACTGATATCAGCGCAGAGCCAACCACCAAGTTGACGCGCCGAGATATCACCAAGTTAGGTTTCCGTTCGGCACTGCTACAGTCAGGTTTTAACTACGAGCGCATGCAGGCCACCGGCTTTGCCAGCGCTCAAGCCCCATTATTGAAAAAGATTTATGGTAATGACAAAGCGGCGCTGTCAGCGGCCATGAAAGACAATCTGGAATTTATCAATACCAACACCAACGCCGTTGGTTTCTTGATGGGGTTATTGATTTCACTGGAGGAACGTCATGAAAGCCGTGATCTGATAAAAGGGCTGAAAGTGGCATTATTCGGGCCACTTGCAGGTATTGGTGATGCAATTTTCTGGTTCACCTTACTGCCGATTGTTGCTGGGGTTTGCGCCTCTTTCGCCAGTCAGGGCAGCATATTAGGGCCAATCATTTTCTTTGTGGTTTATCTGGCGTTATTTTTACTGCGTGTGGTGTGGACTCACCTGGGTTACACCTTAGGGGTAAAAGCCATCGATAAACTGCGGGCCAGTTCGGGGGCTATTTCCAGAGCAGCGACCATCCTCGGTGTGACTGTTGTCGGTGGGCTGATTGCTTCATATGTCCATATTACCGTAGCGGCAAAAGTAGCGGTGACAGCGGGACATGAGGTCTCCATTCAGGAGGCCTTCTTTGACAAAGTCTTCCCTAATCTGCTGCCGATGGTCTACACCTTGCTGATGTATTATTTGCTGCGCGCTAAGAAAGTCAGCCCCGTGACTCTCATTCTGGTGACGTTCGTCTTGTCTATCGCGCTGTCATGGCTGGGTGTGTTGTAACTCCACGATTCGTTTCAATTTTTACTGCGCTGGCTCATTGCCAGCGCCCAAGGACCTTTTATGGTAAGCATTATCATCACTGGCCACGGGCGTTTTGCCAGTGGATTGCATAACGCCCTGGAGCAAATCATTGGCCCACAACAACAGATTGTTGCTGTCGATTTTCCGGTCGGCATGAGCACTCAGCAGTTAGATCAGTCATTACAACAGGCACTGGATACATTACCTGTGGAGCAGGGAGTGGTGTTCTTCACCGATTTGCTGGGGGGCTCCCCCTTTCGCAGTGCGGTCCAATTGAGTGTGCAACAATCTCAATTTGAAGTTATTGCTGGCACCAATATGCAGATGCTGGCAGAGACAGTGTTAGATAGAGATGAAATCCCTACTGCCAGCGAATTTGTCCAACAGGCACTGGCCGCTGGAAATCGGGGAATCGTTCGTTTTGTACTCGAAAGTGATATCCCAAATCATCATGGAAACGATGAGTCCGAAGGTATCTAGCACGCTCTGATACGGCTCCCCTCTGTTATGGAAGGGCACACTCGCCCTTCTATTCAATGGAATCTAAAATAGATATCCCTGTCGGCCCTACCCGATGATTTGATTCACCACTGTTAAGATCTCACTGCGATTAATGCCGTATTCAACTGTTGCACAGCCTGCTGGGGGGTCTGCTCTGGATGAGTGAAAAAGTAGTTCAGGACGTGGAAAAAGATCTCTTTAGTTTGCGCATCTGTCGCCATCGAATGCGCCATACTTGGCAGCAATTTCCCCGATACTTCCGCCTGACGGAATGCTTTACTCGACTGCTGAGCACAAGAATCAAAATTCTGCAAAGAGACATCCATTCGGGCGGGAATTGAGCCTTTTAATTGATTAAAAGTTACCTGAAACTGCTTATCCATCAGTACATCAGCTAAATGACGCTGACCAGAGACCATGACCGGGTTACCATTTTGCTGCAAAATAGCAAAGCTGTCAGTGTTATAAATAAAATAATCCTGAGTTCCTGGTGCCAAAACACACAGAAACTCTTTGCCGGGACGATCACCATCTTGCATCATTTCGCCTTTGGCCCAGTCACCCATAATCATCATCGCGGCTTTGCCACTGCGTAGCATTTCTACCGACTCATGCCACGGACGGTTAGCAGCATCTGGATCGATGTATCCTTTAATTTTGCGAAATTTTTCCAACACCTGCACCATCTTCGCACTGGTGATTGCGCTGCTACGCTGTTCCATAAACACCTGACGGTAGAACTCCCCCCCTTCCATACCTAATAGCAGATTCTCAAACACGGTGGCGTCCTGCCACGCCTGCCCGCCATGTGCTAGTGGTATATAGCCTGCAGCTTGCAGCTTATCTGCTACAGCAAAAAACTCATCCCAGGTGGTGGGAACGGCTAATTTCAATTGGGTGAAAGGTTTAGGGTTAATCCACATCCAATTGATACGATGTATATTTACTGGTACTGCAACATATTCACCGCGGTATTTAATATTAGCCTTGATGGCGGGAGGCAAAACCTGATCCCATTCAACAGTTTGTTCCGGCGTATAAGGACTAGAGAGAAATCCTAGCCTGGCCCACTCTTCAATTGCTTTCCCTTCAAGCAGGGCCGCCCCCGGTGGATTACCGGCAATAGCACGGGTTTGTAAGACACTGTAAGCACTCTCTCCCGCCCCACCCGCAACGGCAAAATCCTGCCAGTTATCGCCTTTTTCAGCCAGCGCCTGTTTTACCGACAGCAGTGCCGCCTGCTCGCTAGACGAGGTCCAATAATGTAAAACTTCAACATTTACTGCTGAAGCATGGGCTGCAACCAGCAGCAAAGGGATAGCAAATAGCGTTTTCAGCATGGACAATAGACTCAGTTATAGCGTTGTAAGCGGATTTCCACTATCAGGCCGTTGGCAGGGTGATTACGTAATGTCACTTCACCGCCGTGTGCTCTGGCAATACTGCGCGCAATGGCGAGCCCTAATCCGCTGCCACGATTATCCTGCTGCAAACGGTAGTAAGGTTTAAACACTTTCTCCCACTGATCCTCTGGGATGCCAGGACCAAAGTCACGGATAAACAGCATGATATAATCCCGATGATCTGACAGGGTTATCTCTACCCGTTGACCATAATTCAGCCCATTCTCCACGATATTGTTCAGTAGACGTTTAATCGCCAACGGGCGACCAAAAATAGGGTTGGCTTTGCCGGAAACATTGACATTAAGATAGGCATCCATTGTTTTCCTTAGTAAATTCATAATATCAATGGATTCCATATTTTCATGTAAATCAGTATCTTTCATGCTTTGCAGTGCGCCTTTGACCATCATTTCCAAGTCCGCAACATCCCGCTCAAACTTTTTCCCCAATCTTTCATCTTCCAGCATTTCGACCCGTAATCGCAGGCGAGTAAGCGGGGTTTTCAAGTCATGGCTGATAGCAGTAAAGAGCATTTCCCGGTTATGCAGGTAAGCTCTCAGGCGGCTTTGCATTTGATTAAAGGAGCGAGTCGCCGTCACCAGTTCTGCGCTGCCTTCTTCCGGTAAAGGTTCACTGTCCAATGAGCTATTGAGTTCAAGCGCACCATGAGCTAACCGCGCTAATGGTTTCAGTTCACGGCGAATCAGCCACCAGGTAAAAAGCAGCACCAAAAGCAAACTACACAGGGTAAAACCGACCTGGCGCAAACTAAACAGTGGGCTTTCTAACTGATCGTAAGGGGGAGGCAGTGGTGCGGCGAGAAACAGCCATTCATGGGTATTGAGTTGTAACTGGATGACTAATACTGGCGCATCTTTGTGAGATGTCGTGATACCAAAACGTGCCCATGCAGGGGGCAGATTCTCCACCAGCACTCCAGCATTAAAGACCTTTAGTTGATCCGCGGGAGTCAAAGAAATGATTGCCGCCTGCCGTTCCCCTAGTTGTGTTCGCAACTCCTGTTTTGCTTGTGAAACAACCGTTTTGGCGGCTTGGCTGCTCAGTAATTGCACTTCGTCCAATACATGATTATTGATCGAAATAAAAAACTGCGATCCCCCTAATGCAAGCTGTTGTTGCAACACCAAGTGGCGATAATTATGAGGGAGAGAGGACATAAAGTTGTAACTGGTCAGCATGCCCTGCACCAGCCCTTTAATCGTACTTTCCAGGCTCGCCTGATTCCGCAAGCTGAATTGACGATACCAGATTGATCCCGAGATACTTTCAGCCAGCAGCAGTGCAATCACCAGCATACATAGCATGCGGCTCAGAAGTGAGCGGGGCCACAATGGCCGGAACATATCCTGTAACCAGCGGAAGTAACGCCCCGAATCAATATTCACGAGTCACATCGCAACATAGCATGTAGCCCTGATTACGTAGGGTGCGCAACAACAGGCGCTGGCTATCTTGCAGGCGTTGGCGTAAACGGCTAATTTGCACATCAATCCCCCGTTCCAGAGGGTTATTTTCCCGTCGGCGGGTTATTTCAGAAATCTGGTCTCGGTCGAGGATCTGGTTCGGATGGCGCAAAAATAGTGAGAGCAAAGTAAACTCAATCCCCGATAGTGGTTCACTCTGCTTTTGTGGGTCAATAAGCTCCCGCCGGACTAAATCCAGTTTCCAGCCGTTAAAACACAAAAAACGCGCCTCCGTACCGGGACTTTGTACGATTTGGTTACGACGCAAGAGCGCCTTAACCCGCGCCAGTAACTCACGGGCACTGAAGGGCTTAGCCAGATAATCATCCGCACCCAACTCCAACCCAATGACTTTATCACTTTCATCAGATGCAGCTGTCAGCATAATGATCGGCACCGCCGAGACTTGCCGTGCTTTACGACAAAGGGTGAAGCCATCGTCGCCGGGCAACATGACATCCAAAATGACTAAATCCACGGATTCCTGCTTCAATGTTGCCAGCAAGTGTTCGCCATCTGGCAGCGAAAGCACACGAAAATTCGCTTTGGTGAAGTATTCCGTCAACAGGCTGCGGATCTCTTCGTCATCATCAATTACGAGCAAAGTATGAGGGGACATAATGGCGCTGACCTGAGTAAACGAGCGCTGCTGACAGGCAAGCAGTGTACCGCTATAACTGGGTGTGCAGCTATATGCGACGAGGGATTAACTGCGTTCTGAGAGCTGCCTCAAAACTGTTGTTCTGTTGTTTCGGTGCAATAGAATTCAATGCGGGGGGCTTCGCAAGTTCGTGCCTAAACAGTTTCATTGGGTGGTTTTGTTGCTTATTCAGCAATAGTGTTATGCATCATTGTGTATTTTTCTCTGGAAATGAAACCATTAGCATACTCAGTATTACGAGTTAGGCAGTATCAAGCCTCTATTATTTAAATGAGTTATATACCCAAAATAATTCGAATTGCAGGAAGGCGGCAAGCGAGTGAATCCCGATGAGCTTACTCAAGTAAGTGATTCGGGTGATTGAGTACAGCTAACGCACATGCAGTTTGAAGTATGACGGGTATAGCTTTAAAAAGGTATATCAATGAGTAACGTACTAATTATTAACGCAATGAAAGAGTTTGCGCACTCCAAAGGGGCGCTCAATCTGACTCTCACTAATGTCGCTGCCGAGTTTCTTCAGGAAAATGGTCATCAGGTTAAAATCACGACGGTTGACCAAGGCTATGATATTGAAAGTGAAATTGAAAACTATCTGTGGGCCGATACTGTCATTTATCAAATGCCGGGTTGGTGGATGGGCGAGCCTTGGATTTTGAAAAAATACATTGATGAAGTCTTTACCTATGGTCATGGCAAACTGTACCAAAGTGATGGCCGTACACGCTCCGATGCCACTAAGGGCTATGGTTCTGGTGGCTTAATTCAAGGTAAAACCTATATGCTTTCAGTGACCTGGAATGCACCACTTGAAGCGTTTACTGATCCAAATCAGTTCTTCGAAGGGGTGGGTGTTGATGGCGTTTACTTGCATTTCCATAAAGCAAACCAGTTCCTTGGCATGAAGCCATTGCCGACATTTATATGTAACGATGTGATTAAACAACCCGATATTGAAGGTGACATTAGCCGTTATCGTCAGCATTTGGCCGAAAACTTTAAGTGTCAGGCTATTTGATATCACAGCATCACACCTAAGTTGGAGTCGCTATGATTACCGTTTTTGCAGAAATAAAGGTCAAACCGGGCCGTCGCCAGGCGGTGTTGAACGCCATTGATAAACTCATACCTGCCGTGCTGGCAGAAGAAGGTTGTGGCGGCTACGTGCCGATGATTGACGTACCAACCCAGCTTGATTGGCAAAAGAATTCGCCGGACTCAATTTTCATGCTGGAAAAGTGGCAAAGTGTTCATCATCTGGAGTTACATTTACAGATGGAACACATGCATCAACATCGTGAAGTGATTAAAGATGATGTACTGGATGTGAATATTCATATTTTAACTTAGCCTTCTTACTTGAAGTTGCAGCGGTGTTAGCGGCTCTCACTCACCCGAATCACTTACTTAAGTAAGCTCATCGGGATTAATGAGCCTCAAAGAGGCTCACCCTGCGGGCTAGCATAAATGCTGTTCAAATCGGTTTTCAACCGATTAGTCATTCGTTTGCTGCCTTGCTGCAACTCCAATTACTTTGGCTAATACCCTTCTGACTTGATGTTGCAGTAGCGTCAGCGACTAATCCCTGAGCCAGTTAATGCCCTGCAACTTGATCTGCTCACTCACATAATCCAGAAAACAGGTAATCCGTGCCGCAAGCTGAGTATTGCGATAATAAACCGCGTTAATCGGCTGCCAGGTTTCCAGAATTTGATCTGCCATTACCTCAACTAAACGCCCCGTCAGCTGATCTTCTCGAGTCATAAAATCTGAGAGCTCGACGATCCCTTCCCCCTGCAAAGCCAGCAAACGCAATGTTTCACCACTGGATGCAGCCAGATTGGGAATGATTGACAAACGCCCGCCCGGCAAATGAGGTAATGACCACTGATTAAGGAATTCGGGCTGAGTGAAGCCGAGCAGACTGTGATTTGCCAGGTCATCAATTGTATGGGGAGTGCCGTGACGTTGTAGATACTCTGGGCTGGCGAGGATGCGCACCCTGCTAGCCCCCAGCAGACGCGCATGAATTGTCGAATCTCGCAACGCGCCAATGCGGATCGCGATATCAGTCCGTTGTTCCAGCAAATCGATATTCAGGTCATCGGTATTCAGTTCAAGAATGATTTGCGGATATAGTGCGCGAAAACCGGTGATCATCGGCACAATCACATGTTGCATAAAAGGCGCTGCCGCATTCACCCGCAACCGCCCAGCCGGTTTTAGCCGCCGCAGCGCAATCTGCTCTTCAGCATCATCAACCGCACCGAGGATCTGCCGCGCATGAGTGAGGAACAGCGCCCCCTCTTCCGTCAATTCCAACCGCCGAGTGGTGCGGCGCAGCAAAGTAGTCGCCAGCTTCTGCTCCAGCCGACTTAATGCCCGACTGATGCCTGATGTGGTCTGGCTGCGTTGCTCCGCAGCCGCCGTAATAGAGCCGCAGTCGACTACCGAGGTAAACGCCTGCAACTCTTCTAAGGTTATTTTCATCGATTAACCCCTGTCATCGATCAAACCTCGATCTCGGCGGTATCCCCTTTCTCTTGTAGCCAATTGCGGCGATCTTCGGAGCGCTTCTTCGCCAATAACATATCCATCATCGCCATTGTTTTATCAATATCGTCATCACCAATGGTCAATTGCACCAAGCGACGGGTGTTGGGATCAAGAGTGGTTTCACGTAACTGCAGCGGGTTCATTTCACCCAACCCTTTAAAACGCTGCACATTCGGCTTGCCGCGTTTGCGTTTCAGTTGCTCCAGCACACCAGCTTTCTCTTCTTCGTCCAGTGCATAGAACACTTCTTTACCTAAATCAATGCGATACAACGGCGGCATTGCCACATACACATGACCATTGCGAACCAAGGCACGGAAGTGACGTACAAACAGTGCGCACAGCAAGGTGGCGATATGCAAACCATCAGAATCCGCATCCGCGAGGATACAGACTTTACCGTAGCGCAGTTGGCTCAGATCTTCGCTGTCGGGATCAATACCAATCGCCACTGAGATATCATGAACTTCCTGCGAGGCAAGGACTTCATCTGAGGACACTTCCCAAGTATTCAGGATCTTCCCTTTCAGCGGCATGATCGCCTGATATTCGCGGTCACGCGCTTGCTTGGCAGAACCGCCCGCGGAATCCCCTTCCACCAGAAACAGTTCAGTCATGCTCAAATCTTGCGAAGTACAGTCGGCCAGTTTACCGGGCAGTGCCGGGCCGCTGGTCAGTTTCTTACGCACCACTTTCTTGGCCGCACGCATACGGCGCTGAGCGCTGGAAATAGCCAACTCCGCTAACTGTTCAGCTGCTTGTACGTTCTGATTCAGCCATAAGCTGAATGCATCTTTTACCACGCCGGAAACAAAGGCCGCGCACTGACGTGAGGAAAGTCGCTCTTTCGTCTGGCCGGCAAATTGTGGATCTTGCATTTTAACTGACAACACATAGGCGCAGCGTTCCCAGATATCATCTGCCGAGAGTTTGACGCCACGTGGCAAAATATTGCGGTATTCACAAAATTCGCGCATCGCATCAAGCAAGCCCTGACGCAAGCCGTTAACGTGAGTGCCGCCCTGCATGGTCGGGATCAAGTTGACGTAGCTTTCAGTCAGTAATTCGCCGCCCTCCGGTAGCCATAACAGTGCCCAGTCGATAGCTTCGGTATCTCCGGCAAAAGAGCCGACAAACGGCACTTCTGGCAAGGTAATCAAGCCGTTAACCGCTTCCATCAGGTAATCAGTCAGACCATCAGCATAACACCAGCGCTGCTCGGTATTATTGACCTGATCTTTAAAGACGATTTCCACACCCGGGCACAGTACCGCTTTCGCTTTAAGCAAATGAGATAAGCGAGATACTGAGAAACGCGGGCTATCGAAGAAAGAAACATCTGGCCAGAAATGTACGCTGGTACCGGTATTGCGCTTGCCGCATGTACCGATAACCTGTAAATCCTGCACTTTATCGCCATTTTCAAAGGCAATGCTGTAGATTTGGCTATCGCGACGCACTGTTACTTCAACACGTTTCGATAAGGCATTCACAACTGAAATACCTACACCATGCAAACCACCTGAAAACTGATAGTTTTTATTCGAGAATTTGCCGCCGGCATGTAAACGACACAAAATCAGTTCAACCGCAGGAACGCCTTCTTCAGGATGGATATCAACCGGCATCCCACGGCCATCATCAATTACTTCCAGTGATTGATCGGCATGCAAAATGACATCAATGCGACGGGCATGGCCTGCCAGTGCTTCATCAACGCTGTTATCAATCACCTCTTGACCAAGGTGGTTTGGCCGCGTGGTGTCCGTGTACATTCCCGGACGACGACGCACTGGTTCTAAACCGCTGAGTACTTCAATGGCATCAGCGTTATAGCTGGATTCAGTCATGGTTTGATTAATATTCGGCTAATGGTTGGAAGGCTAGCGGTGACATGCCCGGCAGGCCATAACGGCCTGCGGTGCGATACCCACGGCAGTAACAAAACCTACTGTATCGGATGATGCTTAAACCGCAGATATCAAACGGTCGCTAGCCCTAAAAAAGTCACAATCGGGGAGAAATAATGATCAAAGCCGACAAAGGCATGATTCCCACCTGATTCTACTGTTTGCCGACAAGGGGTGTAATAGGCAACCGCTTGACGGTAATCGAGGACTTCATCCCCGGTTTGTTGCAATAACCAGAGTAAATCCGGTGATCCCAACTTTTCAATCTGCATGGCTTTCAAATCGTAAATATGTCGAGACTCTAACACATATTGTTGCCCGGTGTAGGGGTTCTCATTTTCACCCAGATAATCGCTGAGCAGTTCGAATGGGCGCACTGCTGGGTTAACCACTACGGCGGGAATACTAAAGCGTTGGGAAAGCCAGGTCGCGAAATACCCCCCGAGGGAAGAGCCAACAATACCCATGGATTGACCGGCTTTATCCATTACGATGCTTTCCAGCATTTCTGCGGCCTGTGCCGGATAAGGCGGTAATTGGGGTACCAGCATCTCAATATGAGGATGGTGTTGCTGCAACCAACTTTTGAATGTCGTTGCTTTGGCTGAGCTGGGTGAGCTATTAAAGCCGTGAATATATAGAAGCGTACTCATCAATAACCATCCGCGTCCATGTCCGGGCAGAACTCATCACTGGCTAACCGACGAACTTCAGTTTCAAGTCTTCCATCAGGCAGTAAGTCGAGGTAGCGCCATCCCGGTGCCACGGTATCAAGTGTGAAATTAGTGCAGTGCGGTTTGAACTGCACACAGGTAGAAGGGCTAGCCAACAGGCGCTTGCCATACCAATCGAGATCCAAATCCTGATGGATATGCCCACATAATAATGTAGTAACGCGCGGATAGCGGGTCAGCACTGCCGCCAGCATATGCGCATTGCGCAGGCTGTGTTGATCAAGCCAGGTGCACCCCGAAGGCATTGGGTGATGGTGTAATAATACCAATGTATAGCGTGCTGGATGTGCCGCCAGGCAGCGCTCCATCCACTCCAACTGATACTCACTCAATTCACCATAAGGAACACCAAAGACCTGGCTGTCCAATAATAGAATCTGCCAGTTATCACCCACCAGAACATGCTTTGAAGGGGCAATACCCGCACTGGCTAAGGCATCCACCATAGCAGGTTGGAAATCATGATTACCGGGAAGCCAGACACAGGGCGCTGGCAAACGGGAGATACCCTTTGCAAAATTTTGATAAGCGGCAACGGAATGATCCTGAGCCAAATCACCTGTTGCAACAATAAGATCAAAGGGGTGCTGCTCAGCAATAATCGCATCCAGCACAGCGCGATAACTGCGAGAAGTATTTA
>NZ_JBLWEX010000302.1:0-44552 GCF_048323875.1 Yersinia sp. LJYL362 | reverse complement strand
ACTCTTTCACATCACCCACAGGAGTAGAAGTGCCGTGTACGTTCATGTAGTCAATTGGTGTATCAACGCCGTCCATTGCCATCTTCATGCAACGTACTGCGCCTTCACCTGATGGGGCCACCATATCAGCGCCATCTGATGTTGCGCCGTAACCCACAATCTCAGCATAGATATGTGCGCCACGCGCCAGCGCATGTTCCAACTCTTCAACAACAACCATACCGCCGCCGCCAGCAATGACGAAGCCATCACGGTCTTTATCATAGGTACGGGATGCTTTATCTGGAGTTTCATTGTATTTAGTAGACAATGCGCCCATAGCGTCGAACTCGCAGGACATTTCCCAGCACAGTTCTTCACCGCCACCGGCAAACACCACATCCTGTTTGCCCAGTTGGATCAGTTCCAACGCATGGCCAATACAGTGTGCTGAGGTGGCACAAGCGGAACTGATGGAATAGTTTACGCCTTTGATTTTAAAGGGTGTTGCCAGACACGCGGAGACACCAGATGCCATCGCTTTAGTCACCATATAAGGGCCTACGCCACGCAAACCTTTCGCGCGCATGCCATCAGAACCGGCAACCTGGTTACGTGGTGAACCGCCACCAGAGCCGACGACCAGCCCACTGCGGAAATTGGAGACTTGTTCTTCCGTCAGACCAGAATCTTCAATGGCCTGTTTCATGGAAAGATAAGCATAAACAGAGGCATCGCTCATAAAGCGCAGCACTTTACGGTCGATATTTCCTGTAATGGTCTCAGGTGCGAGCTTTACGTCGCCCCACACATGGCTGCGCATGCCTGCGTCTTTAAATTCCTGAGAGAAAGTAATGCCAGAGCGGCCTTCCTGTAAAGATGCCAGAACTTCCTGCTGGTTATTACCAATGCTGGATACAATACCCAAGCCAGTAATGACTGCACGCTTCATTCAATACCTCTTCCACTTATTTTACATTCGGGATTTTGCAACGCACTTTAGCGTACAGTTGTACGCCGAACAAGTCCGATCAGCGTAATATACCCAGATAATTTTACGATTTGCACGCAGCGGGTCACATAGTTAGAATCGCCCTACCCCTTGAGATATGAGTCTTTCAACGTGAGCCACCCCCCAATTCAAACGGCAACATTAAGCTGGAATGAACAGGGTACACCTGTATCGGAACAGTTTGGTGACATCTATTTTTCTAATGAAGATGGATTAGAAGAGACTCACTACGTTTTTCTCAAGGGAAATGGCTTTCCCGAGCGCTTTGCCCAACATCCGCGTGATAACTGTATTTTTGCCGAAACTGGTTTTGGTACTGGGTTGAATTTCCTGACATTATGGCGTGACTTCGCCCAGTTTCGCCAGCTTCATCCCGCAGCTAAACTGCAACGTTTACACTATATTAGTTTCGAAAAATACCCACTTCAGGTCGCTGATTTAGCCGCCGCCCATCAGCGCTGGCCAGAACTGGCCTGTTTTGCCGAACAACTCCGTGCTCAATGGCCGTTACCGCTGGCCGGATGCCACCGCATTTTACTGGCTGAAGGAGCTATCACGCTGGACCTGTGGTTTGGTGATGTGAATACCCTGCTGCCCCAGTTGGATTCCAGCTTGAATAATCAAGTGGACGCGTGGTTCCTTGATGGTTTTGCACCGGCTAAAAACCCTGATATGTGGAATGATGCGCTGTTTAATGCCATGGCACGGATGGCAAGGTCCGGCGGCACATTCGCCACTTTTACGGCGGCAGGATTTGTGCGCCGTGGCTTGCAACAAGCAGGGTTTGATGTCGCTAAAATAAAAGGTTTTGGGCAGAAACGTGAAATGCTGACCGGCATACTGCCACAACGCCTTAATACCCAATCTGAACCTTGGTATCACCGGCCATCGGCCACCCGTTGTGATGATATCGCCATTATCGGCGGAGGGATTGTCAGCGCCTTAACCGCACTAGCGTTACTGCGCCGTGGCGCTAAAGTGACACTTTATTGCGCCGACGCACAACCTGCCCAAGGTGCATCAGGCAACCGACAAGGCGCACTCTACCCACTGCTTAACGGCAAAAATGATGCACTGGAAATCTTTTTCACCAGTGCTTTTACCTTTGCCCGCCGCCAATACTCTCAATTGCTTGAGCAAGGTATCCACTTTGATCATCAGTGGTGCGGCGTCAGCCAGTTGGCCTTTGATGCTAAAAGCCGTGGCAAGATTGATAAAATGCTGCAAACCGATTGGCCGGCATCACTTGCCGCAGCGATGAGTCGCGAACAACTCAGTGCGCTGGCTGGGTTAGATTGCGCTCACGATGGTATCCACTACCCCGCCGGTGGTTGGCTTTGCCCATCAGACCTCACCACAGAGCTCATGGCGCTGGCACAACAAAATGGTATGACCTGCAACTATGAGCATGAACTGCATCAGCTAGAGCGGATTGACGGGCAATGGCAGCTCACATTTAAGCAATCGATAGCAAACAATAAGCAATCAACAGCAAACAAGCAACCGCAGGCAAGCAGGCAACATGCCACTGTGGTGCTGGCCACCGGCCACCGCTTACCCGAATGGGAGCAAACACAGCATCTGCCGCTGTCGGCTGTGCGCGGGCAGGTTTCACACATTCCCACCACGCCGGTACTCAGCCAGTTGCGACAAGTGCTGTGCTATGACGGTTACCTGACACCAGTAAACCCCGCCAATCAGCACCACTGTATTGGTGCCAGTTATCAGCGCGGTGATGTTACGACTGATTTTCGTGCCGACGAACAGCAAGAAAATCGGGATCGCCTGTTACGCTGCCTGCCTGATGTCAGTTGGCCGCAACAGGTGGATATCAGTGATAATCAGGCGCGCTGTGGCGTACGTTGTGCTATTCGTGACCATTTGCCGATGGTGGGCGCAGTACCGGATTACAGTGCCACACTGGCGCAATACCAGGATTTGCCGCGTAAAATTCAGCATGGCGAAGACATTCCCCTCGCGCCGGTGTGGCCAGAGCTATTTATGGTAGGTGCTTTGGGGTCACGCGGTTTGTGCAGCGCGCCATTGGTGGCAGAGATTCTGGCCGCACAAATGTTTGGCGAACCGCAGCCATTAGATGCAACCACGCTGGCGGCCCTGAATCCTAACCGATTCTGGATTCGAAAATTACTGAAAGGCAGGCCGGTACAACAGCGTACCTCGATATTATCTTAGCCGGAGAATCGCGTGGCTAACTCCTGCGACTCCAAGGACACATGAATCCCCAAAGTCATTGACGTCGCAGGTAGGCAGCAAGCGAGCAAATCCCGATGAGCTTACACCGGTAAGTGATTCGGGTGCGTGAGCGTAGCTAACACCCCTGCGGCTTCAAGGACGAAGGGGGATTTTGGGCGTTTTCCAATAAACGATCCCACAACCCCAATACTAAAGCCTGATCCGGAGGGGAAAGCTCACCGGCTTTGATGGCTTTATCCAGACTGGTTTGGACCCTTGCGTGTAGCTGCTCAGCGGTGTGCTCACCAAACTCTTCAGATTCAGCCACTGCCAATGTCAAATGACCGCGCAGGTAACCGCCAGCAAATAAATCATCATCACTGGCGTGCTCTACCATGTCATCAATCTGCGCCAGGATGTGCGCTTCAAACTCTGCGATCATCGTTTCCTCAATATATTCATTTTTTATATCCAAAAATAATGGATGTTCAGTCAAACAGAAAACTAAGCTAAATCTTCCGGGTAAGGGAAAAGCTCTGCCGCGAATGATGGCGTATTGTAAAACGATTGTAGCGCCTGAATAAAGCGCGCAGGTCGTGGGGATATTCCGTTTTCCAGATGCCACAATACCTGTTCGCGCACTTTTCGTTGAAATGTGATGCGGTCTGGCTCGCAATCACCTTCCAGATTGTCGCAACTGACATTGAACGGGAAACCTGCTGCCACGCAAAACATCCATTCCAGTGCCTGTGGCTTGATCTCAACCACTTCAAACTGGCTTTGAGTTAATGCATCGCGCCCATCGGGGCAGTACCAATAGCCAAAATCGACTAACTTGCGGCGCTCTTCCCCGGCAATACACCAATGAGAGATTTCATGCATACCGCTAGCGTAATAACCATGAGCGAAAATCACCCGATGATAAGAAAACTGTTCATCGGCGGGTAGATAGATGGGTTCATCATCGCCTTTCACCAATTGGGTATTATATTCATCACTAAAACAGCTATTAAAAATATCGATTAATTGTTGATAATCATGAGTCATGCTTGAGTCCGTAAGAGCGGTATCAGCAGCGGCATTCAAGCTCACTGTTCTGTTTGATACTTTCAGTTATGCAAAACAAATTATTAGGCAAAAACGTGTAATCCTAGCCAGGCGGAAATCTCAGCACCGTGGCTGTCATACAGTAGCTTGCAGCTCATGACGAATGACACCACGACAATCATTGGGCGAATCAATTTCTGCCCTTTGGTCAATACCATGTGAGCCCCCAGGCGTGCCCCCAGGACTTGCCCCACCAGCATCACCAACCCGATACTCCACACCACTTTGCCGCCGACAATAAAGAAAATCAGGCTACCGAGATTGGACGTGAAATTGAGCACTTTGGCGTGAGCAGTGGATTTCGCCAGATTAAAACCACACAAGGTCACAAAGGCCAGAGCATAGAAAGAACCGGCTCCAGGGCCAAAGAAACCATCATAAAAACCCACACCACCGCCCGCTATTAGGGCGAAGGGCAGCGCAGACAGACGGCGTTGTTGGTCAACTTCTCCGAGCTTGGGGGTCACCAGAAAATAGACCCCAATACCTATCACCAACAGTGGCAAAATTTGCCGCAGAATATCGGCCCGCATATGCTGGACTAAAATGGCGCCTAACATTGATCCCACCACAGTGAGAGCAATGGTAAGCCTTTGTTCCTTCAGATTAACCGCTCCACGGCGGATAAAATAAAGGCTAGCGGAGAATGATCCACCAACAGATTGTAGCTTGTTGGTCGCCAACACCTGCGCCGGAGGTAACCCCACCGCCAGCAGTGCCGGAACGGTTAGCAACCCGCCGCCGCCGGCGATGGAATCAATAAATCCGGCCAATAAAGCGACTAAAAATAATATCCCTAAAACCGCAGGACCTAGGGTAAACCAATCCATGATTTATTCCGCAGCGAAATGGTTATCCAACAAAGCCTGACAGGAAGGTGGCAATGGTGGTGGTAAGGTTTTGCCCGGTTTAGCACTTGGCTGATGAGGCTGGAACCAACTTTCCAATTCAGCACCACACCCATCACCCGGTGGTGGCGTATCTTGGTCCAGACATTCCAGGCTATCGGCCGGGCAACGCAAACGCACATGCATATGGGCACGATGCCCAAACCACGGCCGCACCTTATGCAGCCAGGTACGATCCGCACCGGCATCTAAACAAAGCTGCTTTTTAATCGCCGGATTAACGAAAATACGTGTTACTTCATTATCATTAGCAGCCAGTTTAATCAGGCTTTCAACTTGCGGCTGCCACAATGCTGGCACCACGCGTTTACCGTCGGCGGCAACCAAATCAATGGGTTGTGGTTTTAATAATTGCTGCTGGCTCCAACGTTGCTTCGGCAGTTGCAGCCAAATATCCACATCCAGGCCAGATTGATGGCTGGCATGACCGCTGCTAAAACGCCCGCCAGCGGGCATCGCCATATCACCAATCAACAGGGTACCCAGCTGATTTTTCTGGGCTTTATCACTCAGGCGATGGATAAAGTTCAACAAATCCGGATGTCCAAAATAGCGGCGCTGATCCGGGCGCATCACCTGATAATCGGCTGACTCAAGTGGCAACGGCATCGCACCAATAACACAGCCATTGGCAAAACCACCAATTGCCTGCGGAGATCCTGCCACCGGGTGAGTAATCTGTTGCCATGGCGTCGCTGCCATAACCGGGCTGATGGCAATCAGTGCCAATAAGCCCGCTATCCATTTTTTCATTGTGCTTACCAGCGCGGAACGTCTGAAACCACATCGCCACACTGTGCACGCTGGCGCAGTAGGTGATCCATTAACACAATAGCCATCATCGCTTCGGCAATCGGCACGGCGCGGATGCCAACACAAGGGTCATGACGACCACGGGTAATCATCTCAACCGCTTCGCCCTGCCGGTTAATAGTTTGCCCCGGAACCGTGATACTGGAGGTGGGTTTCAACGCGATATGTGCGACCACTGGCTGCCCACTGCTGATGCCACCTAAAATGCCGCCAGCATGGTTACTTTGGAAACCTTGTGGCGTAATTTCATCGCGGTTTTCGCTACCACGTTTGGTCACCACAGCAAAACCATCGCCAATTTCCACCCCTTTCACCGCATTGATACTCATCAGCGCATGGGCTAAATCAGCATCTAAACGATCAAATACGGGTTCCCCCAGACCGACAGGCACATGTTCAGCCACCACGGTAATTTTGGCACCAATAGAGTCACCCGCCTTTTTCAGCTCGCGCATCAGGGCATCCAGTGATTCCAATTTGCTGGCATCCGGGCAGAAGAAAGGATTTTGTTCAACTTGATCCCAGTCAACCACGTCACAACTGATATCACCGATTTGTGCCAAATAACCACGCACCTGCACGCCAAATTTCTGCGCCAGATATTTTTTCGCTATAGCACCGGCAGCAACACGCATCGCCGTTTCACGGGCAGAAGAGCGACCACCGCCGCGATAATCACGCACCCCGTATTTCTGCTCATAGGTGTAGTCGGCATGGCCTGGGCGGAACACATCTTTAATTGCGCTGTAATCTTGCGAACGTTGGTCGGTATTTTCAATCATCAAGCCGATACTGGTACCGGTGGTGATCCCCTCAAACACGCCAGACAGAATGCGCACTTGATCCGGTTCACGGCGTTGAGTGGTGTAGCGAGAGGTACCTGGCCGACGTCGGTCGAGATCCAACTGAATATCAGCCTCGGTGATAGGAATGCCCGGTGGAACACCGTCTATAATACATCCCAAGGCGATACCGTGAGATTCACCAAAAGTGGTGACGCGGAAAAACTGCCCTATACTGTTCCCAGCCATCACGGCTCCTTGAATTCTCGAATAAGCACTTTATCAGGGCAATACTCGTCACCCTGACAGGTTTAAAAGTCAATGATCAATCGCGATACATGCTGAAATGTGACGCACAATCAATTAGTTGCTGTTTGGTCAGCATAAAGACGCCATCACCGCCATTGTCAAACTCCAGCCAAGTGAACGGCACATCTGGATATTCATCCATCAAATGCACCATGCTGTTGCCCACTTCACAAATCAGCACGCCATCATCTTGTAAAAAGTCTGGCGCACAAGCCAGAATGCGACGGGCCAGTTTCAAACCATCGCTGCCCGCAGCCAGACCCAGTTCAGGCTCGAAGCGGAACTCCTGTGGCAAATCAGCCATATCTTCAGCATCAACATACGGCGGGTTGGTGACAATCAAGTCATATTTGATAGGCGGTAAATCGCGGAACAAGTCAGAGCGAATAGGCGTGACCTGATGCTCCATGCCGTGCTGCTGAATATTGTGCTCAGTCACCGCTAACACGTCATTGGAGATATCGACAGCATCCACTTCCGCTTCCGGGAAAGCGTAAGCACAAGCAATAGCAATACAGCCGCTGCCGGTGCACATATCCAAAATATGCTTAGGTTGCTGACGAATCAGCCCAGAAAAATTGTTATTAATCAGTTCACCAATCGGTGAACGTGGTACCAATACACGCTCATCAACGTAATATTCCATGCCACAGAACCAGGCTTTATTAGTCAGGTAAGCAACAGGAATGCGCTCATTTACCCGGCGAATAACTCGCTCAACAATACGATGACGCTCGCTGGATGTCAGACGCGCACTGCGCATATCTTCTGGAATATCTATCGGTAAAAACAGGCTTGGAAAAACCAATTGCACCGCTTCGTCCCACGGATTATCAGTACCGTGACCATAAAAAATATTGGCCGCGTTAAAACGGCTGACGGCCCAACGCAACATATCCTGAATGGTGTGCAGCTCATTTACTGCTTCATCGACGAAAATCTTGTCCAAGGTATTCTCCAACTGGGGCTTAAAATCATTATCTATGCCCCTAGTTTGCCATGAAGCCCGCCACAAATCAGCAGCAATACATCAGTTGAATGATAACCAAATAATGAAATAGACATTAAAGCCATCAATCCTACCGTTACATTTATTTAGACAGATGAATCTCAACAGGTAAACTGGGGGAATTGCATAAGTACGATGAACAGATAATGAAAAATAAATATCACCTGACAACAGATGAATTACAGCTATTTAAAGAGTCGATAGCCGGAGCAAAGAAGCTAAAACAAGACACGATTGTCCATCGCTCGCCACCCAAACTGGGTAAAAAAATTGCACCAGAGCGGTTGCTGCAAGAACAAGTGGATGCCAGTTATTATTTTTCCGACGAATTCCAACCGCAGTTGGATACCGAAGGCCCCACACGCTATGTGCGACCCGGTGTTGACCATTTTGAAGTGAAAAAACTGCGACGCGGCGATTACTCACCCGATATGTTTTTGGATTTACACGGATTAACGCAGAAACAAGCCAAGCAGGAGTTGGGAGCATTAATTGCGGCTTGCAAACGCGAACATGTACATTGTGCCTGTGTGATGCATGGGCATGGCAAGCATGTTCTGAAGCAACAAACACCGCTATGGTTGGCGCAACATCCAGATGTGCTGGCATTTCATCAGGCCCCGAAAGAATGGGGAGGCACGGCAGCATTATTGGTATTAATCGAATTAGAACAGTAGCCGAATTGGCTGGTGGGATGCATTTTTGCTAACGCTGTATACATACAATCTACCCGTTACAAAGAGTAGAAATAACAAGAGCGCGACAGTGACGCCGCGCCCATTGATCATTGGCTCAAATGATACTTAGCCGTGACAGGCTTTAGCTAAAAGCTGTGTCGGGCTAACCTGCCAGTCAAAAGTCCCTTTACCCGTCTCATCATCCAAATCAACACAAGCGATGGCCGACGTCGCAAACATCGGCGGGCATTGCCCCGGACAAAGTTCAGCAACTAAATAGCCGACCAGTGGCAAGTGTGAAATGACTAGCACCGCAGCGCAGTCTTCTTTTGCCAATGCTTGTAAATAGCAACTAACAAAAGCAGCATCCCCACCTGGCGTTAATTCTGGCATCACTTCCTGTTCAGCCGGAAGGGTCAGCACTTCACGCACCACTGCCAATGTCTGCCCTGCGCGTAAATAAGGGCTAACTAATACCCTATCAACATCAACGGACTGGTCGTTTAACCAGCTCGCGATCTGACGTGATTCATCTTGACCACACAGAGTCAGAGGCCTTTGCGCATCACTGGCTGCGTCAAGAGCCGCGTCGCCGTGACGCATAATGAAAACTTGCATATTGCACCGTTTTTGTTAACAAAATAACGCTATACAGAAACGCTTTGCGTGCTGTACCGCCGAAACCTTTGCTTGAGAGCAAAGAAACTTCATAACGATAACGCGCCGTCTCTCTATGGCGGCCGGGCATTTTGCCTGAAACTTAAGGTAAAGAAAATGGCTGTTTTTACACCAGTAACACCGACAGCCAACCTTGATTGGTTACAGAGTAACCATATCAACAGCTTAATCCAAACTCTATCACCTATGCAATAAGTGACAATTCATTCATTTTGGCATGAATAGTCACTTTACGTGATTCTAATTTAAGGTAGCGCGGGTAGCTCCCGATGTATAGCGGCCTTATCCGTTAGAATTGCAGGTGGTGATCTTGTTCACACTCTTAATTATGTGCGGTAATAGCCTCTTCATCCATACTGTTTTCAGGCGGATAAAACCTTTTTTGCTGTTCAGCCATCGTGACCAATAATGAGCAAGGCTCAAAACGCTCGCCATATTGCTGGGCAAGTAAATTCAGTGTTTTTACCACTTTATCTGCGCCCAGCCTGTCCATATAGCGGAAAGGCCCGCCCAAGAACGGAGGGAAACCAATCCCGAACACTGCACCAATATCCCCATCACGCGGATTACGGATGATGGATTCATCCAGACAACGCGCGGCTTCATTCAGCATCATCATCGTGCAACGCTGTGCTATCACCGCAGATTCGAGATGCGTCTTCGGTGTGACACCCAGTAAGGTATACACGCTGGTGTCCACTTGCTTACCGGGGCTTCTTTTCCACTTAAAACCGCTACTTTTAGCGGGATAAAGGTAGAAACCGCGACCATTTTTACGCCCTTTCCGCCCATCCTTCAATATGACATCAAAAGAAGGCGGTGCGGCAAAACGTGCCCCTAATTTCTCCACCAAAATAGGCATTATTTTGGTTCCCACATCAATTCCCACTTCATCCAGCAAGGTTATCGGGCCAACCGGGAAGCCAAAATCGATCAGCGCTTTATCAACTGAATCGATAGGTTCACCGTCTAATAGGCAGCGGGCTGCTTCATTGATATACGGAGCCAAAATACGGTTTACATAGAACCCGGCACGATCAGAGACCACAATCGCTGTTTTGCCCTGTTTGCGCGCTAAGGCAACCGTGGTTGCAATAGTTTCTTCACTCGTTTTTGCATGCGGAATAACTTCCACCAATGGCATTTTATCCACCGGACTAAAGTAATGCAGGCCGATAACCTGCTCCGGCCGCTGTGCCTGTGCCGCTATGTCGCTGATTGGCAGAGATGATGTGTTTGAGGCGAAAATAGTGTGAGGAGCCGCGAAATGCTCAATATCTGCCACCATCTGCTGTTTCAACGATAAATCTTCAAATACCGCTTCAACCACAATATCCACATTGCCAAAACCACAATAATCTGTGCTGCCGGAAATCAGCATCATCTGCCGTTGCCGCTCAGCCGGGCGCATCCGTTTACTGCGCACCCGCTTGCCTAAAGCATCCCAGGTATATTTCAGCGCCTGATTAATTCCAGCTGGATTGATATCTTTAATCCGGACTGGCAAACCCGCACGGGTTGCAGTGACATTAGCAATACCACCGCCCATCAAGCCCCCCCCTAAGACCCCTACACGATGGATCGCACGAGGCTTCGCTTTGCCACCGGTCTCTTTTTTCAGCGAGGTGGTGGCAAAAAACAAGCTGCGTAATGCGGCTGACTCAGGGGTCATCGCCAGCTCACCAAAAGCTTTAGCTTCGGCTTCATAACCCGCAGGGCCGCCGTGGTCTAACCCTTTACGCACCACATCAATAATACGCTCGGTTGCTGGATAATGGCCTTTGGTCTTTGCCCGCGTTTTCTTACGAACAATATTAAATAACAGTGCCTTACCTAGCGGGCCGCTGAGTAAACGTTCCTGCCACGGCAAGGCAGACTTATCAAGCCAACCAGCTTTTGCCCGCTGAATAGCCACATCCAGCAAGATGTCCTGTGGCACTACATCGTCCACCAGCCCCATTTTAAGTGCCTGTCGTGCACGAACCTGCCTGCCCGTTAATATCATATCCAGCGCCTTACTGACCCCCACCAGGCGCGGCAAACGCTGAGTACCGCCAGAACCCGGCAGCAGCCCCAATTGCACCTCTGGTAAACCGAGCACGGTTTTATCATCCTGTGAGCAAATTCGGCTATGGCATGCCAGCGCCAATTCCAGACCACCACCAAGACAAGCGCCGTGGATAGCGGCGACTACCGGCACAGGAAATGCCGCGATTTGTGCCAGAATGGATTGACCTTTCTGGGCCAAAACTCGAGCATCCTGCGCAGTGCGACAAGCGGCAATCATGGTGATATCAGCACCAGCGATAAAAGAGTCCGGTTTGCCAGAAATAATCACTAAGCCTTGTAATTGGCTCAAGGCCTGTGCTTGTTGCAGTATTTCAGCAATTTGTTCTGCGAATTCAGCTTTTAAGGTGTTCACTTTATCACCGACAACATCAACAGTAATGATACCAATATTGTCGGGCCGAACACTGAGGGTGAATACAGAATGGGCCGGAGCGACAGCTTCCACCTGGGTCATTTCATCACCACTGTTAAGCGTATTTTCCTGACTCATTACTCCACCTCCACAATCATTGCTGCACCCAAACCACCCGCAGCACATGCGGTTGTTAGCCCTAATCCCCCACCGCGACGACGTAATTCATGCAGTGTTTGAGTAATCATACGCGCGCCAGTTGCCGCAAAGGGGTGGCCATAAGCAATAGAGCCACCTAATACGTTGAATTTGCTCATATCAACTTCACCAATCGCCTGGCTGCGCCCCAGTTTTTCCCGTGCGAAGCTATCACTGGCAAACATTTTCAGATTCGCCAGTGTTTGTGCAGCGAATGCTTCATGCATATCGATAAGGGTTAAATCTGCCAGGGTGATTCCGGCGCGATCGAGTGCTAATGGTGTGGCGTAAGAGGGGCCTAATAACATGTCTTGCCAGACATCAATGGCCGAAAAGGCAAAGCTGCGCAAGTAACCTAACGGCTGGAGACCCAATTCCTTCGCTTTTGATTCACTCATCATCATGACGGCGGCTGCACCGTCAGTCAGTGGTGTACTGTTCGCGGCCGTGACACTGCCGTGTTTGCGATCAAATGCCGGACGTAATTTGGCATATTGCTCCATAGTGGAATCTTTGCGGATATTATTATCTTCAGTGATGGCATCACTAAAAGGTGGAATATAAGCCGTCATCACCTCATCGTGTAATAACCCTTGCTGCCAGGCCTGTGCCGCCATTTGGTGAGAACGCAGCGCTAACGCATCCTGATCCTGACGGCTAATTCCATAGGTTTTTGCCATCTGCTCGGCCGTATCCCCCATGCGCAAGCCCGTTGAATACTCAGCAACCGCAGGTGCTACCGGCAGTAAATCGCGCAGTTTTAAGCGGCTAAACAATTTCAATCGTTGGGATAACGTTCGGGCTTTATTGACGTCAACCAAGGTTCGTGCCAGTGCTTTGCTGACACCAATGGGCAAAACAGAAGAGGAATCCGCACCGCCGGCAATCGCTACCGTCACGGAGCCAGCAATGATGCTTTCCGCCACATTGGCCACCGCCTGAAAGCTGGTCGCACATGCGCGCGAAACACTGTAAGCGTCGGTATGCACACTCATGCCCGTGCCCAATACTATTTCACGGGCAATATTTGGCGCTTCTGGCATCTGTACCACTTGGCCGAATACCAGTTGATCAATCAATTCAGGAGCAACACCACTTCTGGCTAATAATTCACTGACCACAATTTTGCCTAAATCTACAGCTGGCACACCATGATAAGCAGTTGCCTGCTTGGCAAAGGGGGTTCGCAGGCCGCTGACTATGGCAATGCGATCGCCCTGGCGCGTCACTAGCGGTAATGGCTTACTCATAAATGCTCCTGATAAGTCAAAGTGGCTTTGATTAAAACTATAACAAATAACAGGTCTGACCTGATCTAATTATTGTTAACCAAATATTTACATTTGGTAAACCTATAGAACAGGAAAGTGAGAGCAGGAGCAACTTTTCGGACTAAAAATGGGAAGTGAGAAGAACTGACAGGCTAATAACTTATCTGGAGGTGATATATCAAATGTGATGAACTCAGAAGGCAAATCATCCAAAAACAAACGCGAAGCCAAAAGCTCCGCGTTTTTAGGTATTCAGCTGAACTGAATAAACTCACAGCAAGGTGTGAATTAACGCAGACCTAACTGGAAAATCATGGTTTCAGCCTGGCAGGCAAAAGTGAAATCGACGGTTAAGCGCACGCCACCATCAGTTTCTTCCAGCTTATGCTCGATTAGGCAAGGCTCAGATTCCACAGCACGCGCTTTTTCAGTTAGCGTTTTCAGCATCGCTTCAGCTTCTGCACGATTGTCGAATACACAGCTATAGGAGGCGGTGCAATCGGTGTTGTCCATGATAGTACCTACATCGATACAGCAGCAGGCTGCGGTTTCTTCTGCGCTACAGCGGTTGTTTGTTGATCCAACAGTTGCATCTGACATCTTCAATTCTCCTCAACGGACATTTCAAAATAGGTGCAAATTGCCTATCAGATAGCGCAAATAACAATTGGCGCGAACAAATAAGACATAGTGCAAAAAATATTTTCTCTGACGCTATTTTACTACCGTCAGTCATCTGGCACTAGGACTTACTGTTTATAGGCCTATTAAGTGACGGAAATCACACTCAAATTGTTTGTTCAATCATCAATAGTGTAATAATTGCTACCAATTTGTGAGTTTTTTGTTAACTACGTCTATTTTTTGCAATCAAATCCGCTCAAATGTAAAAACATACTTGCAACACCCTCGCTGGTCAGACCTATACTTCAGCCACTGGTCTGCTTTGTCTGACCGATAACGGACCCTACAATCCCGCATTCTCTTGTTACGGTATGTAACATTAATTAAAACAATGAGGTTTTGGTCATGAACCAGAAAAACCTGTTTACCCGATCAGCTCTGGCAGCTGCAGTGGCAATAATTTCTTCAAACGTTTCTGCGGCCGGTTTTCAGCTGAATGAATATTCAGCAGCTGCATTGGGCCGCTCTTTCTCTGGTGAAGGCGCTGTTGCTGACAATGCTTCTGTTGGTAGCCGCAACCCCGCCGCAATGACCTTATTCGACCGCCCTTCATTCTCCGGCGGTTTCGTGTATGTCGATCCTAATGTTGATATCAGTGGAACATCGCCAAGCGGCAGAAGTACCAGCGCCAAAAACATCGCGCCATCAGAGTGGATCCCCAATATCCACTTTATTATGCCACTGAATGAGCAATGGGCAATTGGGGCTTCCGGTACCTCAAACTACGGTTTGGCCACTGAATTTAATGATGATTATACAGCTGGTTTACTCGGTGGTCAGACTGACCTGAAAACCGCAAACCTCAATTTAAGCGGTGCTTATCGCCTGAATGAAAACTTCAGTTTCGGTCTGGGCTTTAATGCCGTTTATGCCGATGCCAAAATTGTGCGCCATCTCGGCGAGGCCGGTGCACGTGTAGGCCTACCAGCCAGTACTGAAGCCACCCGTATGGAAGGAACCAAGTGGGGCTATGGGTGGAATGCGGGTGTTTTGTACGAAGTGGATAAAGAAAACCGCTATAGCTTTACCTATCGTTCAAAAGTGAAAATAGACTTTGATGGCGATTTCAGCAACCAATTACCACGAGCTGTTGGTGGCACAGGTGGTGCAGTAGTTCCAGGCGCCCTAACCCTAAACCTGCCAGAAGTGTGGGAAGTGTCTGGCTACAATAAAGTGGCACCGCAATGGGCGATTCACTACAGCCTGGCCTACACCAGTTGGAGCCAGTTCAAAGAGCTGAAAGCCACCGGAACCAACGGTAACACTCTGTTTGAGAAGCAAGAAGGCTTCCACGACGCTTACCGTATCGCGCTGGGTACCACCTATTATTACGATGATAACTGGACCTTCCGCACTGGTATTGCTTTCGATGACAGCCCGGTTCCAGCAGATAACCGCACTATTTCGATTCCAGACCAAGACCGTTTCTGGATAAGTGCGGGTACCACCTACGCATTTAACAAAGATGCATCAGTTGATGTGGGTATTTCCTATATGCATGGCCAGAACGTGCACATCACGGAAAAAACACCAGCAGCATTGGGCGGAACAACTTATGAGTTCGACTCTAAGGGAACCGCACTGCTGTATGGCGTGAACTTCAACTACGCCTTCTGATAGCTATTATTAGCAACGTTGTTTTCCTAACAATAGTTGCCCACAAAAAAGCGCCTCGCGGCGCTTTTTTATTTATTCAATCCCTGAGAAGAGAGTAGGTGTTCACCGCCAATGAGCGGGATAAGCCTCGCTAACACCTCATTATATAAACCTGATTCTGATTCAATCAGAAATTTAGCCTTACGCTGACGCCAGTCAAAGGTTTGGATTAGGGTCGTTGCCACAACACAAGGCTCATCAAGGTTGGTAACCGGAACTTCGGTAGGTGAGCCACGGACACTGCTACTCACACGGCAACACATCACCAATCCGGTTAAGCGGTTATATGTTTCATGTGAAAGAATAAGAGCAGGACGATATTTGCCAATCTCTTTCCCTTTCGTTGGTTCAAAATCCAACCAACAAATATCGCCTCGCTTTGGTATATACATTAATAATCAAGCTCCCTCTCCGTGGGATGTGTAAGTTCATCAGCATGTGCCGTGTAAGCGCTAAGTCCGGCAAGCAGGCTTTCTTCGGTCAATGGCTTTTTGACGACTTTTTGAATCACTAATCCTTGTTCGCTGATATCGATATCAACAATGTCACCCACCTCAAAATTAGGGATAGTTTTAAGATTACCCGACAACCGTAAGGCAACACTATTGCCCCATTTTTGTAATGTGGCTTGAGCTCGCATAATCACCCCTTCACTTTATGTATCTACAATGAGTATACACCCTTCAACTACGTAGATACAGCAGCAACAAAAAAGCGCCTCGCGGCGCTTTTTTAATTGTCGGAATAGCACATCTATCAGTTAGGTGAATCGATACTTTCCAAATCACCCTCAATAGCTTGAGCATTCGAGTTTGCTTCTGGTTTCAATTGCCCGCCGTTCGCCAGGAAATCATTCCGTTGGAAGTAAGCTTCGCGCACCATCAGATACGGGTCGGAAGAGTTACGCAGCAAGCCATCTGAATCCAATAGCTGGGCACGGGTTTCAACACCATCCAACATCCATTTGCCTGCCGACATCCAGAAAGTCAGATACCCCAGCACTGGATAGACGTAATCAACCGCATTACCACCATCTTCACGGATCGTGAAGCTGCCATAGCCCGGTAATACAACGTAAGGCCCATAGCCGACATTATAGTGCCCCAACGTGCTACCAAAGCGATTCGGCACTTTTTTCGCCAGTTTTGGATTCGCCATACCGGCTACATCTATTAAGCCCCCCATCCCCAAAATAGTGTTGAGGAAGAAGCGGTTAAAGTGCTTCATAGCGTTGTACGGGTCACCGACCAGGAAGCTGTTGACCATGCTGGCTGGCTCTTCAAGGTTACCCAGGAAGTTACTCATCCCATTACGCGCAGGTTGCGGCACATAATCGCGCCAAACAACAGCGACCGGACGCACGACATAAGGGTCAAGAACCTCATAGTTAAAATTGAACATTGCCCGGTTAAAACCTTCCAGCGGATCTGAGCGGCCCTGCTCCATTTGATCCGGCGAGCTACTGGCGCAGCCTATTAACAACATGGTTGCAAAAGCCAGCCCAATCAGGCGGTAGTTCATATCTTTCTCCATGAAATTCTTTCCAGCCCCTTATATTTAAGGGATCTGTTTGTTTATCTGAACATGAATAGTTTGGGGCTGCCCTTTGGTGCCAAAATCCTGCACACCGCTTTCACCAAACCAATCACCTGGCTGCGAATTAGCAGTGCCATCCAGTGAAATACGCGCACGCACTTTCACCTGTTGCAACGAGGAGGGCAAACGCTCCGGCATCATTGCATTGCTATCATCCAGTGTCACGGATAGCGGGAATCGGCTCAAAGGTAACTGTTTTACCGCAACGGGGATCGGGTTTGCGCCATCCGTTACCGAGATAATCAGCGCCCCTTGCTGGGGTAATTTCTGGGCAGCCTCTGGTGACAACGAGATCTCTATTCCCAGTGTAGCTGTTTCCTGCCCTGCCTGTGATTTCGCTTGCGCAATACTGCGTTTTATCACTTCGACACGAGAATCACCAGCAGGCAGCAATTTTAGCATAACTTCCCATGCACCAATGGCTTGTTTGAAATCACCCTGCTCAAAAGCATTAAAAGCTAACAAGCTCATGGCACGTAAGTTGGTGTGATCCTGCCCAACCATAGTACGTAACATCTTGGTTGCCAGCTGATTATCTTGCGGATCATTGGAACGAGTCAGCACTTCAGCATAGCCCAGCCTAACGTCATCATTATCGGGCGCTAGTTGGTAAGCTTTAGCAAAAGCTTGCGTGGCGGTGGTGGCATTATTCAGTGCCATGCCCACTCTGCCAAGCATCATCCAATCATTGACGTTGCCGCTATCTCGTTGCAACGAGGTACGCAATCCCAGCCCTAAACGAGCGACTTCCTCCATAGTCAAAGGCTCTGCCCGCTCATTGGCCACTCTGGCGCGTAACTCTGGCATCTGAGCTTCAACCTGATGCCACGCCTGCACTTGCGCTAAGCCGCCTGTTTTCACATATAACCCGACCGAAACCACCACCAGAATGACTACGCCCGGTAATAAAACCCAACGGTTGATTGGACTGGTGTCTTCAGTGGATTCATGTGGGATATCTGTTAGCAGATTTTGCTGTAATTCCTGAATCAATTCAGGCCGCTGTTCCACTACGCCCTGGGCTTCATCTTCTGCCAATTCAGATAACCGGTCTTGATAAATCGCCTTATTTAGCTCATCTCGGGTAGTTACCGATGAATTGCTCTCTTGTCGCAGCGCCGGAATGACCAACAAGGCACCCGCGACCGTCAGCAAAATAATCACTATCAGCCAAAAAACCATTATGGTTGTTTCCTGTTCGTCTTTTTGTGTGAAGCCGAAGGTTGTTTTTGTTCAGCCAGCAGAATGTCTAACCGCTGCTGCTCCTGCGGTGAAAGTGAGGCCTCTTTTTCCACCCGCCGCCGGGCGCGTAGCACCACAATCACCGCACCAATCAAAACAAACATGGCCGGGCCGACCCACAAAATCAAAGTTGCTGCCGTCACCGGTGGCTCATAAGTGACGAAATTACCGTATCGGGCCACCATATAATCAATAATTTGCTGCTTAGAATTGCCCTGCTGCTGCAATTCGTACACCTTGCCGCGCATATCGGCGGCAATGATGGCATTGGAATCAGCAATGCTGTTGTTTTGACATTTAGGGCAACGCAATTGCTCGGTTAACTCACGATACTGCTGTTCCTGCTCCACGGAGCTAAAGGTGTAAGTATCAATGGCTGCAAAAACATTGGTCGCAAAAATACTCCAACCCAATATCAGGCCCAGTACCAGACTGAATAATCTCATGCGCCCCCCTGATACTTTTTATACAGTGGCAGGATTTCCTGCTGCCAGACGCGATCATTAAGATCACCGGCATGGCGATAGCGAATAATGCCCTGACCGTCGATCAAGAAAGTTTCCGGCGCGCCATAAACCCCCAGATCCAGCCCCAACATGCCATCGCCATCATACAAACTCAGCGCGTAAGGATTACCCAGCGAATTAAGCCACTGCACCGCTTTGGCGCGATCATCTTTATAGTTCAACCCCACCACGCGAATACCCTGCGCCGCCAGCTTATTCAGATATTCATGCTCGGCGCGGCACGTCGGGCACCAGGTCGCCCAGACATTGAGCAACATGGGTTTGCCGTCATGCAATACCGCCTGATCGAAAGTTTTCCCCGGCTGCTCAAGGGGTTCCAGTTTAAAAGCCGGTACCGGTTTGCCAATCAGCGCTGACTCCAGCATGGTGGGATCATCGCCATTAGCATTGCGGGTCAATTGCACCAGAAAAGCCACAACCAGCAGCAGAAAGAGCACCAGTGGAATGAACATCAGCTTATTGAATGAAGATTGAGATTTCATTATTTAGCCTCCGTCGCCGCGCCGCGTTTTAACTTTTTGCTCATCCGATAGCGGGGATCAAACATACAGAAAATGCCACCGATGGCCATAAACACCCCGCCATACCAGATCCAACGAACGAATGGCTTGTAATACAAGCGCACCGCCCATGAGCCATCATCCAGCTCTTCACCCAGTGCAGCATACAGATCACGTGTCAGGCCACCATCAATGGCGGCTTCCGTCATCATCGAGCGAGCCACACTGTAATAGCGTTTTTCTGCATGCAAAGTCGCTTCAGGTTTGCCGTTTCGGGTGACATCAATAATGCCCACACCGCCGGTATAGTTTGGCCCTTTAACGTCATGAACATCGCGGAATACGAAGTGATAATCGTGGATATCAATGCTATCACCGGCTTTCATGCGCACATCACGTTCGACACTATAATTTTGACTGAAGGCAATACCGATCACCGTCACCGCTACCCCAAGGTGCCCCAGCACCATCCCCCAATGACTACGGGAAAGATGGCTCAGACCACGCCAGAAACCATGACGATGCGTGGCGCGTTCGTGCAACTCCATCACAGTCAGGATAATCACCCAGATAGCCATCATCAGGCCAACTACGGTCATTCCGGCAATAGTATCTTGCAGTAACCAAGGGACTAATATCGACATGAGCAAAGTGACCACCAGCGCCACACCCAAGCGCTTGTAAAGCTTGCTCGGCTCATCGCGACGCCAGCGAACTAATGGGCCAATCCCCATTAAGAGCGCCATAGGAGCCATCAGCCAGGTAAACATGGTATTAAAGAAGGGTTCGCCGATGGAGATGCTGCCCAATCCAAGCTGTTTGTGGACCAATGGCAGCAATGTGCCGAGCAATACCACCAACATAGCAGCAATTAACAGCACGTTATTACCCAGCAGGAATGTCTCGCGCGAGAACACTTCATGCTGGGTCCGGCTGCGCACTTGTGCGCCTTTAACCGCATACAGCAGCAAAGAGCCGCCGATAACTATCACTAAATAGGCCAGAATAAACATGCCGCGCGCGGGATCAGAGGCGAAAGAGTGCACCGAGACTAATACACCGGAGCGCACCAGGAATGTTCCCATCAGGCATAAAGAAAATGCGGTAATTGCCAGCAATACTGTCCACGCTTTGAATGTTCCGCGTTTTTCAGTGACGGCCAATGAATGAATCAGCGCCGTCCCTGCCAGCCACGGCATAAAGGAAGCATTTTCTACCGGATCCCAGAACCACCAACCGCCCCAACCGAGTTCATAGTAAGCCCAGGCGGAGCCGAGCACGATCCCCATAGTCAGGAATACCCATGCGGCCTGAGTCCACGGGCGTGACCAGCGAGCCCAGGCACTATCGAGCCTGCCGGCCATTAAAGAGGCAATGGCGAAAGCAAATGCTACCGAGAAACCGACGTAACCCATATAAAGCAAAGGTGGATGGAAAATCAGCCCGACATCCTGCAACAGCGGGTTCAAGTCATTACCATCAATGGGGAAATCCGGCAAAGTGCGGTTGAACGGATTCGAAGTCAGAATAATAAATAGCAGAAAGCCGCCAGTAATCATCCCCAAAACCGACAACACTCGGGCGACCGCATCATCCGGCATGGAGCGGCTAAACAGTGCCACCGCCAATGACCAACAACTGAGTAGCAATACCCACAACAGCAATGACCCTTCGTGCGCGCCCCAAGTTGCCGCAATGCGGTAATAGACCGGCAGATGTGAATTTGAGTTCGCCGCGACATAAGAGACGGTGAAATCATTTACTACAAACGCATATACAAGGCATATAAATGACAGCGCGATGGTGGCAAACATACCGTAGGTCAATGGCCTGCCGGTTGCCATCATACGGGTATCCTGGCGAGCAGCCCCCCACTGCGGATACAAACTCAGCAATAGCGAGATAGCCAGCGCCAGACATAACAAGAAACTGCCAATTTCGGGCATCATGAGGCATTACCTTGCGCAGCGGTGCTGTTGTCGGCCTCAGCCGGGCGGGTATGATTTTCTTTCATCGCCTCTTTGACTTCCGGTGGAGTGTATTTTTCATCATGTTTTGCCAAGACTTCTTTGGCATTGATGGTATTTCCTTCAGCAAACACCCCTTGCGCCACCACCCCCTGCCCCTCACGGAATAGGTCGGGTAGAATACCGGTATAAGTCACTGTGACGGCACCTCGCGCATCGTAAACCTTAAAACTCATTTCTAACGTTTTGTCGTCACGCTTCACTGAACCCGGCATCACCATACCGCCGATACGCAAACGCTGACCGATTTCCGGCTTCTCATGGCGCTCGCCTTTGCCCTGCAAAATTTCGCCCGGCGTATAAAACAAATCAATATTAGAACGCAGCGCATACAGCACCAGTGTGGTGGTCAAACCGATACCGATTAGAACCACCATCGCCAGATAGAGCCGACTTTTTCTACGTGGGTTCACTGTTGTTTCTCCTGCAAGCGGGCTGTATTTTTAACTGAGTGATGCTGAGCCTGATTCGCCTGACGAATACGTTGTTCTCTCGCCTCACGGCGTTGAATATCCGCTAATAATTGTTTGTGCTGCCATACCGTGTGTATCCATAGGCCAAGCAGCGATAAGACCGTTGCTGCTATCGCCAGCCAGACATAAAAGGCATAGCCCCCCATGGCAAAAAATGCCGCCCAAGAATTAAAGGCCGGATTCATACACGAGGCTCCTTACGCAACAAAGCAGCGACCCAAGGCCGATGGCGCTCTTGCTGCAAAATCAGATTGCGCAGGCGCATTAATGTCAGGGTGATAAAGAAGAATAGATAACCAAAAATAGCCCAGCGCAGCGGGGATCGCATACTCGGATCAATGCTTTGCTGCATGTTAGTCGAACCTTGATGCAAGGTATTCCACCACACGACAGAGAAATGAATAATGGGGATATTGACCACGCCGACCAGCACCAAAATACCGGCGGCGCGCCCAGCCAGTTTGCGGTCTTCAAAAGCGTTATATAGGGCGATCACCCCCAGATAGAGGAATAACAGCACTAACTCGGAGGTCAGCCGCGCATCCCAGATCCACCATGTTCCCCACATGGGTTTACCCCAGGCCGAACCGGTAACCAAAGCGATAAAGGTAAATACTGCGCCCACCGGGGCCATGGCGGCCACGACGTTATCGGACATTTTCATTTGCCAGACCAAACCGACAAACGCCGCGATAGCCATCGACATATAAATGCCCATCGACCAAATCGCCGCCGGAACATGCAAGTAGATGATACGGAAGCTATCACCTTGCTGGTAATCCGACGGGGCGAAACCAAAGCCCCACACCCAGCCCACAATCAGGCAGATAACGGCCCCGATACCCAGCCATGGAATAAATCGGCCACACAACTGATAGAGCCGTTCAGGTTTAGCGAATTGATGAAACCATTTCCACATTTTTCATTGCTCACATTAAAATTGGACGGGCATCACCGCATGGGCAATACCGGTGCAGGGAACGGCGCACAATCTGCTCTGACTGGCGTTGGCTACCGCGCTTAAGCTTCTGAAAATCGGTACTCTTTTCTCCCTATAAGGCTTTTCTTCCTATAAGGCTTTTATTACTCATACCCGCCCTAAACAGCTAGTGCACACTCACTCTCAATGCAGCGGCGGTAGCAAAAGGTGCCAGTGTCGCGCTTCCCGCCAACATCGCGCCCAAAATCGCCAGATAACCATCGATGGGTAGCGACATTGAAGCAGCGTCAATGGCCGCAGTAGCAAATATCAGCACCGGGATATACAGCGGCAGCACCAATAAGCTCAGTAAAACTCCGCCCTTACGTAATCCCACTGTTAGTGCCACACCGATAGCCCCGATAAAACTTAACGTCGGCGTCCCCAATAGCAGTGTCAGCGCCATCGCAATCGCGGTGTTACTGTCCAGGGAAAGCAATAAAGCCACCAGCGGCGATAAAATAAGTAAAGGTAGCCCGGTAACCACCCAGTGAGCACACACTTTACCTAACACCGTGAGTGTCAGCGGGCTGGGTAACAACAACAATTGCTCAAGAGAGCCATCGTGAAAATCATCACGGAAAAGTCGCTCTAGTGATAATAGTGATGCCAGCAAGGCTGCAACCCAAACTATGCCAGGTGCAATGCGCGCCAGTAATTGCGGCTCTGGGCCGATACCCAGCGGAAACAAGGTAATCACAATCAGAAAAAACCAGAGCGGATTAACGATTTCTGCACCTTTTCTGAAGGCAATTTTTAATTCACGGCGCAACACGCTAATAAACATTAATTCTCCTGCGTGTTGGTTAAACGAATTTTACGTACCTGCTGCCCGACACCATCCAACTCCTGATGAGTGGTGAGCAGCACCATGCCTCCTTTGGCGGCATGTTCCACAAACAGAGCCAACAAGGTGCTAACCCCCTGTTTATCAATGGCGGTCAGGGGCTCATCCAAAATCCATAACGGTGCCTGACTTAACCACAAACGAGCTAAAGCCACCCGCCGTTGCTGACCCGCAGATAACTGCGATACCGGCAAATCTTCATACCCCACCAGCCCGACTTGAGATAATGCCTGCCAAATAGCAGCGCTATCAACTGATTGAAATACCGATTGATAAAAGGCCAAATTCTCAAAAGGGGTGAGTACAGATTTGATCCCTGGCTGATGACCTAAAAAGAGTAAATCCTGGTGATAACGTGCGCGGTCGCGACGGATATTCTCACCCAACCAATTCACCTGCCCTTCGTCGGCATCGGCAAGGCCCGCCAGAATGCGCAACAGGCTGGTTTTGCCGGCTCCGTTTTGCCCCTCGATCTGCACAATCTCCCCCGCAGCCACACAAAAACTGAGCTGTTGAAATAAGCTTCTTTCATCTCGGATGCAGGTCAGATTTTTAGCTTCCAGCATGAAGGATTGTCTTCCACCGTAGGATTGTCAGTTCAGTAAAACCGAATGATAACATAAAGGCTTAATCCTTACGTAGTATGGGCCCAACGCTATCCCTACCCTTATAGAGGTAATATTCGGGTTAAGATCAATATTCTGTAGAAAAAACCAACAACATGAAAACCAACTGACCTTTTACTTCCATCTGCATGACCAAAAAGTCGCGAATAAAAATTTGCAACTATGCTTATGGCTTGGCTATTGCCTTTTTCCTCTACTAATCAGGAATCCCTTATGAGTAATGAAAAACGGTCTCAAGATAAGGGCGAATTAACCGTGGAAAGTGATGAGCCGCATGAAAAGCAAGAAATTGAAGTCAATGAAAAGAAGCTCCCCTCCAAAGCGGCAGCCATTCATGAGATTATCCGTGTCGACGGAGAGAAAGAGTTAGAGCGCGACAGCTTTGCACTATTATGGTCAGCGGTTGCGGCGGGGCTTTCAATGGGAGCATCCCTGATTGCCAAAGGTATTTTTCATGCAAAATTGCCTGAAACTCCGGCCAGTTTTCTCCTGGAAAATATCGGTTATACCTTTGGTTTTATTATTGTCATTATGGCCCGCCAACAGCTCTTTACCGAAAATACCGTCACACCCGTATTGCCAATAATGCAAAAACCGAGCCGCCAAAACTTCATTCTATTATTTCGCCTCTGGGGGCTGGTGCTATTGGGCAACCTGATCGGCACGGGAATTGCCGCCTATTCCTTTATTCATATGCCAGTATTTGATAATGCAACACGCGCGGCGTTTGTCACTATTGCCCAAGGGGTGATGGAGAGTTCTGCGGGAGAAATGTTTGCTAAAGGCATATTTTCCGGTTGGATTATTGCCACTATGGTATGGATGATGCCCTCGGCAGGTGGGGCCAAGATATGGGTAATTTTCCTGATGACTTATTTAGTTGCTTTGTGCGATTTGACCCATATTGTCGTCGGCTCAGTAGAAATCTTCTATTTAGTATTTAACGGCTCAATACCCTGGCAGCAATTTATTTACCCGTTCGCGATCCCGACGCTGGCAGGTAACATTATTGGCGGCACCTTTATTTTTGCCCTAATAAGTCATGCACAGATTCGTAGTGATATGGCCCATCAACCTAAAAAAAGCGAAAAAGTGGACAGTGATTCACCGCCCCCACACCCGTAGCAGCTCGTATTTTGCGGCTATGTCTGATGTTTTTTGCCAACAAATACTCATTATTCACCACCAGTTGGTGACAGAGTAACCAAACAGACAGCTAACTGCTTATTATCTGGGTCAAAATGCGTATAATACTCCGGCAGTACACTTCATCGGCAGTAACCCTGTCGATGAACAGGTCCCCGTAGTTAAACGGATATAACAAGCCCCTCCTAAGGGCTAGTTACTGGTTCGATTCCAGTCGGGGACACCATTAGCACTTCTCACAGCGTGCCATTCAGATTCAAATCACTTAAAGTCTAATAAAAACAAAGACAATTTAGCTAGCCATCTTCTCAGTACATCTCAACCAGGTTCTCCAGAGCTCATTTTGATTATGGTATTGTTTTACGACTTCAATCAACCAATAGGTTTAACATGCCTAGACGCTATCGTTGCTCGCTCCAAGTTAAAACCTCGTTTCATCCCTCCTGTGGATAGAATTAGTGGACATATGCACCGATACAGATTCCCGTAAACCACTAAATAGAGCTTACGGGATAAAATGTTAAGAACTGAAAAAACATTAATTATAAATTATCGCATCGGCATTATACTCGCTGGAATCACCAGCAGTTCCCATTGCAACGATATAATAATATCCAGCTCCAAGTTTATCTGCTTTTTTGTTAAGCGCATTTTTTGCCGCTTCGGGAGAAAGAACTGTAGGATCTCCATGTACCGATATATGCCCCATTTCATGTAAACTATGGGCTTGAGTTTTACTAACTTCCACAGCAGAAATTGAGTAAGTTGCGTAAGTCATTAATAGTAATAAAAACATAGATTTTTTCATGAAATACTCCTTGAATAGTATTTAACAGTTTTATAAAAACAGATGTCATCAATGATATAATTACCCATACCGTAATTACTCATTAAATGCGCCTCTGCATAAATCGTAAGCGTAATTGATTTCTTTTCCGATATATAACCTCACCAATAGTCAGATATATACTGCCAAGAATAAACATAAATAGAATTTCCTTTGCTACATCATTTAGTGGCAGAGACATTTGATTAATACCCACCATCGCTTTGGTTGCCCATGTTGATGGAAGTAAATATGCTATAAAACGTACAGCGACTGGCATTGCCTGAAGTGGCCAAATAGTACCAGAGATAAAAAACACAGGAAGAGTTATAAAAGGTAATGTTAGATATATTAATCCAGAATGCAATAAACACTCAGTTATAATACGACTTAACCCTATTACAGAAAAAATAAACGGAATAGTTATGACTAAAACTTCCGTGATACTTGCAGTTTGTCGGTAACCAAGAACATTCGGTAAAATAATATATACGACGAAAGATAAAATAATCCAGATCGGAAATGTAGCACTAACACCGCCCAAAAACTCCCGAAATAACATTAAGTCCCCATCCTCCCTTTTTAATCCTAAAGTAATAGTTACGCAGGCAACAAGAAGAGATTGCTGAAGGATCATCGAAACCAGTCCTGGGAAAATAATGGCAGAAAAACTAACACCTGCATTATAGAGATCAATAAGCGTCGGATTAATTGGTTGGAAAAATGAATCAAAATCTTTACTGCTCCAATTACTCTTCATTGCCAAGGATTTATTGTATTCAAAAATAGTATCCTCATATACTGATAATATATCCTTCTGTATAAGCCCATTCGGTAATCGATTAGTCGCATCACCGGATGCCTGAATAGATATATCCTCACCTTTCAGAATATTTTTTTCCGTATCCTTTGGAATAATAATGACAGCAAATATTTTTTTGTTTGCAAGATCTTTTCGAGTATCCATTTCAACTGAATAGTGAATTATCTCAAGTCTTGACATTGAATTGAGCTTTCGGGCTAGTGAGCGGCTCATATTTGAATGATCTAAATCCACCAGTGCAACAGGTAATTTCCATACATGATTTCCATAAACTAAACTCATCATAGAAAGCGATATCAATACCAGCAGCCATAACGGCTTTTTTATCAAATGTATCAAGACATGGCAGAATGTCTTCCAATATTCAATCATTATGCCCCCACAAGATTCAGTTTGATTCTAAAATAGAGTCGACGGCGAATAAGAATAAAGGTCACAATGGGATAAATAAGGAGTATCCCGCATGACTTCATAATGGCCGTTGCGGATACATGACGTAAAAAAATATCGAACATTGTTTTAAGTGCATGAGTTAAGGGTTCTAGCTCTGAGACCAATTTTCCTGGACTACTGAGAGAAAATTCCGGCATAGCCAGGCCAGAGAAACTCAATGCAATACTGACCAGCAAGCCAATCAGTGTAAATGCCATGTTAGTCGAGGGCGTGAAAGTGTAAAGTATTAATCCCAAGCTCTGGGCCGCAAGAATATAACAGAACCCTACGCACAATATATAGAGTGGATTCCCATTAATTTTCGCATCAGAGAGTGTAATAAGAATCGCTAGTTCTAAAACTAATAATAGAGTAAAAATAACTGTATAGGGGATTATTTTACACAGTATCATAGTGTTGAAACCAACCAGCGAATTAGTTTTCCTTGTGTGCCCAAGAATATAAATAGTTGTTGTAACAACAAATAATTGTATAAGATGTATAGTGGCTGCAAATTGTTGATAGTATACGAAACTACCACTAGGATTAAAAAGGCTGCTATAGACAAGATGAAGTTTAGATAACTTTATTGCTGGCTGTTCATTATGTGCATTTAGTATTGGACGATAAGTATTATTAATCTCCGCAACTAATCCTGAGAAATCCTGAGATGAGTAACTACCTGAAGCATAGAATAGCGCGTTGTATAAGAAAACAACATTTGGACTGTTACCTGAAAGTACATTTTTCTCGAATTTAAGTGGGATATAAAGTACGGCGTAAACATCCCCATGTTCAAGAGCACGTTTGGCATTTTCCAGGTCATCACCATATGAAATTATCTGCGCATGAGAAGCAGCATTAAGTTGTCGCATAATCTTTTTAGATAAATGACTATGGTCATTATCTACAGCGGCAACAGGTATATCCAACAGTGTTCCTTTAGAGAAACTTGCATTGATCAATGCAAATAAAAGTAATGGAAATATCCAGCATAGCCAATGATATATCGGCTTTTTAAAGGAGTTTTTTAGTTCTTTAATAACTAACTGAAAACAGACTCCAATATTATATTTTATAACTTCCATGACCATAATGCGCTCATACCAGGGCGTAGCCCTTCTACTGGATCTAATGGATATAACCTGATCTCAAAAGTTTTCAAATCAAAGTCACCGGTTGCGCGTGTTGCTCTTTTCGTTGAAAAGTCACCAAGTGGAGCGATATATCTTATTGTAGCAGGGACTAATTTATTATTTAATGCCGGGATGCGTAGTGTAACATTATCACCTTTATGAATACCCGAGAGAATATCCTCACGGATATCAAAAACAAAATAGGATTGGTCGAGATTAATTAAAACTAAAAGAGGGGAAAGTGCATTCAATAAATCGCCTTTCTCAGCAGGCATAGTACCCACTTCACCATTGATAGGTGATGTAACAAGTAAATCGTTGACTATTATAGAGGCTTCATTTAATTCTTGCTCTGAAGCGCGTAATGTCGCCTCAAAAGCTTCGCGCTGCTCAATTCGGTCACCATTCAATGCTTCATCTAAAAGTGACTGGGCCGATTTTAGCTTCTGCCTGTCAGATTCTTGACTACGAAATGATTCATCTAATTCATCCTGAGAAACATAGTTTTTCTGCAGAAGTTTGCTGAATCTTTGGTATGTCTGTGCGGAATTTTTAAAGTTCTGCGTTGCTTCTAACAATTGAGCTTTCGCATAACGAATCTTTTCTTCACGTGTGCCGTTTTGCGACATGGCTAAATTTGATTTTGCCTGATCTCTTAATGCTTCATATTTTTTCAGTTGTGCGAATAATTCTGGGCTCTCCAGAGAGATTAAATTTTGACCTTTAACAACATCATCACCTCGCTCGACAAAACGCTCTATAACTCTCCCTTTAGCCTTGGAAGAAATAACCACTTCTGGTGCATCAACTTCCCCTTGTAACCATATTTCACTGCTATATGCCCTAAATAGTAATGCCATTGCCACTACTACAATGAAAAAAAACAGTACACAAACAACGATGGTAAATTCTTTTCTTTTCATTAAATAACACACCTATAAAACTAGCGCCGCTAAGCCAAATAACTACCGAGTTATCTTATGTATATAAATATTACGAGTTTAATGATGGCAAACATTGATCAAGATCATTAGCGTGCTATTTATAACCAATGTAGATTAATAGCGCGCTAATCATTGATGCGCATAAAAATGGCCTTAAGGATAGAGACTTTCCGTTCAGTACAGAGGCGCAAACCAAAATCAATCTTTGTAGATTAGGAGTCAAAATGAAGATTAATGCAGTGGTGATCTTAGGTTTAATCGTAACGTCGACCTACTTTCCTTCGGTAAATGCTGCCGAAATTTATAATTCTGATGGTAACAAATTGGATTTGTACGGAAGATTCGATGCAATGCATTGGTTCTCGGGTGACAATGGAATTGATGGTGATCAGTCTTATCTACGCTTTGGTTTTAAAGGGGAAACACAGATCAATACTCAATTAATTGGGTATGGACAATGGGAGTATCAAGCTAATCTTAATCGGCCTGAAAGTGAAGATAACAAAAACTTTACTCGAGTAGGCTTCGCTGGGTTAAAACTACAAGATTATGGCTCTATCGACTATGGCCGAAATTATGGCGTACTCTATGATGTTGCGGCCTGGACCGACGTTATGCCAGAATTTGGCGGTAACACCTACGGCGCTGATAACTTTATGTTTCAAAGAGCGAATGGTCTGTTAACTTATCGGAACAATGACTTCTTTGGCGTAAATGACGATCTCAAATTTTCCCTCCAGTATATAAACAGCAATGGCGGGCCAAGTGAAACAAATAACGGTCGCGATGTATTGGCTCAAAATGGCGATGGTTATGGTATGTCTATTGCTTATGATATTGGAGCTGGCGTCAGTATATCGGGCGCATTCTTTAATGTTAAAAGAACGGATGAACAAAATGGGGCAAACAATAAGGATATTATCGGGCGTGGCGGCAATGCTGAAGCTTACAGTGTTGGATTAAAATATGATGATAATTCATATTATGCCGCAATAATATACACACAAGCATATAATGCAACACGCTTCGGTAACGTTGATAGTGCCGCCTATGGTTTTGCTGATAAATCACAAAATATTGAAGCTGTTATTCAATATGGGTTCGATAGTGGGTTTAGGCCATCACTTGGTTATCAGCAGTCCCGTGGCACGAAAATAGATGGATACGGCGATCAAGATATTTATAAAGATATTAATATTGGTGTTTTTTATTACTTTAACAGCAATATGTATGCCTACGCTGATTACCAAATCAATTTACTTAACAACAACAACTTCACAAGAGATGCACATATTGCAACAGATAACATGGTTGCTGTTGCCTTAAATTATCAATTTTAAGGAAAGGGATACTTTCATTTGATGTTCCATTCTAAAATGGACGAAAAGTAATGCCATACAATAATATATTACTGATTTCAGATTTCTGTAGAGGTTCAAGTGATTTACTTGAACTGGCAATATCCATTGCCACTCCATATCATTCACATATCTCTATTGTCATAGAAATCTATGAACCAGAATTATTTTTATTATGTGAACGCTCTATTTTTGAAGAATACAAAAATATACTATTTGCTGAGGCTCGTCTATTTTACAATAATATAACAAAGAACGTAGACTATCCGACATCTATTATCTACACATACAGTAATAAGTATCTTGAAAGCATCCTAGAAATACAGCCAAATTTTGATCTCATCATTTTTAGTAACTGTTCTTATAATCTCGGAAAGAAGTCTGACATTCTCATTAATGGAGGGAGCATGCAATTCAGTAGTGATGTATTAATTGCTCATATATAAATCCATAAGTGTGGATGTCGATATGTGCCACTAAAATTGTATTACTTGTTTATTTTTAGAGTGCTTTTTAAAAGCACTCTTTTTTTATCATCGGATATGAGAACGAATGACAGCCAATTTTAATGCAATCAATACTATTTAAATTTAATAAAAATATTTCAGTTCAACGTTTGAATTGTACTAAGTAGTGCCAGAGAAATAATTTGATGGTGTCAATAATTTACTTTAAATACAAAAGGATAAATTGAATTTCGATTCCAATCGAGGACACTATCATCACTTCTTACTCCTGCCTTTCTCCTGAAAATTCTTATCCCTCCTGTTGACTTATTTTGCTGAAAGTATACTTTTCAGGACATGAATAAAATTCTCATTATTGTTCCTGACGGCGGCATGCTGTTCGAGTCTGCCGGTATTGCTGACATTCTGATGCAGGCTAACCAGTTGCATACGGAAGGCCTGGATCGCCCTCGTTATCATGTTGGCATTGCAACAACCCAGCCGCATCAGGTGATCCACGGCCAGTCCGGGTTAAACTTGCTTGCCGATCATCGCCTTCATGAGCTGGATCCCCGTGAGCCGTTCGACACCATACTCATTACTGGTCGCGGCCAAAATGAGCAGGAAGGCACTGCCATTGTCGACTGGCTGCACCTCGCCGCACCGCATGCAAGCCGTATTGCCTCCATTTGCGGCGGCGCGATGCTGTTGGCGCGGGCCGGATTACTTAATGGAAGACGAGCAACGACCCACTGGAAATTGCTGGAAACCATGCAATCGGCATTTCCTGAGGTGAAGGTCGAAGGTGGGCCGCTGTATATTCAAGATGGGCCGATCTGGACATCCGGTGGCGTCAGCTCCGGTTTTGATCTGACACTGGCACTGGTTGAGGAAGATTACGGTTTTAGCCTTGCCCGCGATGTCGCACAGGATTTAGTGATGTATCTTCGCCGCCCCGGCGGTCAATTACAGTTTAGTCGCTACGATCTGCGGAAAAACAGCGGTTCTGGCCCGATAAGCGATCTACAGTCGTGGATCCTGGAAAACATTACCGCCGACCTCTGCGTTGAAAATCTGGCAGAAAAAGTGGCAATGAGTCCGCGCAATTTCACTCGCGTTTTTACCCGTGAAACCGGCGCATCTCCGGCGCGCTATGTTGCCGAAGCTCGCCTCGCTGCCGCACGGCAACGGCTGGAACAAACTACTGATATGCTGGACGAAATTGCCGCGCAAACGGGTTTCGGCAGCAGTATCAATCTGCGTCGCATGTTTGAAAAACAGCTGAACCTGACTCCGGGGGAATATCGCCAGCGCTTTCATTGTCGCAAAATGGCGTAAAGTGATCCTTTTTTGTCATTTACGCCAAACTGCTCTGGGCCTAAAGTCACTCCTAAGACAACACATAAGGAGTTCATCATGGTCAAGGTCGGTATTAATGGTTTCGGGAGAATCGGGCGCAACGTATTACGCGCAGCACTGGGCAATCCGGATATTCAGATTGTGGCAATCAACGATCTGACAGACAGCAAAACGCTGGCTCATTTGCTGAAATACGACTCTCTACTGGGTACGCTGGCATGTTCAGTAGATGCAGCCGATGGGCAACTGAATGTCGATGGTCGACCCATCGTGGTATTCAGTGAACGCGATCCGGCCCGTATCCCTTGGCGGGATGTGGACGTAGATATCATTATCGAGGCGACGGGTTTCTTCACCGAACGCGAAAAAGCAGCGGTGCATATTCACAGCGGTGGGGCAAAACGCGTCATCATCTCCGCACCGGGAAAAAATGACGATTTAACCGTAGTGATGGGCGTAAACCATCAGCTGTACGACCCGCAAAAACACTTTGTGGTCAGTAATGGTAGCTGCACGACCAACGGTCTGGCTCCTGCCGCACAAGTGCTGCACCAACATTTTGGTATCAAGCACGGTCTTATGAATACCACGCACGCATATACTAACAGTCAGGTATTGCACGACCAGCCCGAACAAGACTTACGCGGCGCACGAGCGGCAGCGCTTTCGATTGTGCCTTATTCCAGTGGTGCCGCCAAAGCGTTAGGCAAAGTGATCCCCGAACTTGATGGCCGGCTGACAGGCTACTCGCTGCGGGTGCCCGTTCCGGTGGTGTCGATTGTCGATCTCACAGTAACGCTTGAGCGTGATGTCACTGTGCAGCAAGTCAACGATGCATTCCGCCAGGCGGCAGCTTCCGGGCCGTTGCAGGGTATTCTGGGTTATAGCGACGAACCCTTGGTTTCGAGCGATTATCAGGGCGATCCGCGTTCATCTATTATTGATGGATTATCGACACTGGTTATCGGCGGAAATATGGTCAAAATCCTCGCTTGGTATGATAACGAATGGGGATTCTCAAATCGCCTTGTCGATCTGGCATTAATGATGAACCAGCGCGAACTATAATCAATGCGGCTCTCGAACACCCGATTTTATCGGGTGTTTACATGGCTCTACCGGCACACACTGTTCTGAACAGGTAAAAAACTCACAAAAAATAGCAAATTAGGGAATAACTGAATGATAGTTATTTTTATCTTACGCCGTCGTGCTTAAATTGAATATAAAGCCCCATTAAGTTATTTACATTATATTTCCTGTAAATTTTCATTCGGTGGGCACTGGCTGTTTTATGACTAATACTCAATAACTCCGCGATATCAGCATTAGATATCCCGGTTAAAATAAGATGCATAACTTCCTTTTCCCTTGGTGTTAACGGGCAGTCACCTTTTAATTGACTGCTGATTTTTAAGTCACGCTTCTTTACCCGGCGATCCAATACAAAATCTTCCAAAATTCGTTTTAATAGTTCTAATGGGGCATTTTTGTATAAAAAAACTGTGGGTATCTTTCTCATTTCGCCGAGAGAATTTAAGGCATTCTGTTCTTTGATAAATAAGAACATATTGGACTTTTTAGCTTTATTACTAATCAGACTAAAAATATAAAGCAAATCTAATTTATTGAGGTTGTCAGCATCAAGAATTATTCGCGCATTATCTACTTGCGAGATTGATTCATAAAAATCTGACAATGAATAACAGATGGCAATTGAAACATCAGACTTGTTACTTTGATTGTTAAAAATCTCAGTTATTATTTCATTAAAAAAATATCTAATTAGATCATATTTGCTGAATATTATTATATTAGACATGCATTAGCTCAATTGTTGAATTTTAAATATGGCAATACACCGAGCAATGTATTATTACAGCTCAAAGAGTGGTGTTGATGGCAAAAAATAGTGGCTCTGTTGAACAGCTCAAATGCGAGTTTTATATCCATTTGAGCTGTTGCTAAATATCATCTACGGTAATAAGTGGATTGCGGGCAGTTAATTAAATGTCACCAGCATTTCCGCCGATGCGGTTACATTGCCAATGGGTAAACTGGTGCCACCAGAGCACAAACGCCAGGTCACCTGATTATTGATAACTTTGGTCGCTTCAGTCGCCAGAATATTGCCTATTTTGACCACTGAATTATCAAAAGGCAGCCCGCTGGTGCCAGTACATACGCCACTGCCCGTCACGCCATTATTGATTTCACCGGTGATATAGCCGCCACCTTGCGCCAGCGCCAAACGGGTCGGTTGATTTTCGTATAAACTGGTTAATGCTCTGAATTGCAGATTAATATTGGCATTGATTCGGTCAGATGCTTGCGAACAAGCCGTGGTTATGGCAGAAGAATAAGTGGCTAACTCGGCCCCCGCCTGCGTCAAACGCTCAACGCTCCCAAAATTAATCATGGTGGGTGTTGAGACGGTACATTCCAATGTAGAGATACGTAATGTGATACTTGGCGGTAAAATAGTGACGCCCTTATCTCCAGAAGAAACATTAGAAAAACTACCAAAATACATTGCCGGTATAATGGCCTCACTGCTTACTTGGGTCCCGTCTGCGACTAATACCCATGACCCTGCAAGTTGGGCGATTCGCTCACCATCAGGCTTATAAAAGGTATGGCTCCCGAAAAATGATGGCGGTAAGCACCACTCTAATCCACTCGGACTGTACACCGTCATACCGCTGGCTACCTTACCCTTAGTCTCGGGTAAACCAATGGTCCCGGTGATACTATCAGGCGTTCCATCGTATAGTACAAAACTCACGGTCCCACTCGCCCGAGGAACTAATCCCACGCCCGGCGCTATCTGTAATGCCTTATAACCACCAATATTGGTAATCATGGCGGCACTCCTCGCACAGCCCCCAAATACATTGCTTATGCTTAACAAACCGTAAGCTGGCACCAATGTCGGGTTATTCAGTGGCCCAGATAATGTTTCATTAAAAGGCAGCCCTTCCCAAATAATACCGCTGCCCTTACCAATAGTAATGGTCTCTGCTCTAACCGACTGAGCTGTGCCCATTAAAACGAGTAATAGCGTTAGCAGGTATAAATACCCTTTTCGATATAAGTCGCCAATCTTTGGTCGTTGGGCGTTTATTATTGCTGTATTCATTTGATCATATTCCGTGCTGTTTTCAGTAACTGATGATGTCAGGCGCATATTTATGCTCCCTCACAGCGAGCGGTCACTGTGCGTATTGGGTTATTGGCTGATGGCGCTTCAACTTTATTTAGATTAAATATCGCCCGGCACTGTTGTTCGGCACTGCTGCCCCACTTCACCTTCAGCTGGCCTTTTTCCGGTAATCCGCTCAGATACACTTGCCCGTTATCGCCAACAATACCGGTATTAGTTTCACCATCGCTGGCGTTATCAACTGTCACCAACGCCCCGAAAGGCAGTGGCTGATGGCCTTGCTGCAAGGTGACCAGCGCCTGATAACCGACGCGGGTGGCAAAATTCGCCATCACCACCGCCCCTTTGGTTGGATAGACATTCAAACTGGAGTGCGTGATATCGACATCGTCCGGCAGGGTGGTCGGGTTCAAACTAATGCTGTTGTTTTGGTAGTTCGACAAGTAAGGCACCACCGCATAGCCGCGACTGTCAGTACGCACGTTGCCGTTCATCACACTCACGCCACCGGCCCCCGGCGCACTCACAATCGCTGCCGAACTGCCCAACATCTGGCTGAGTGTCACGCCGCCCGGATGGACTACTACCGCACCATTGCCGCCCATGTTTAATGAGCGCGACTGGCTACCATAGCTGTAACCCATATTGGCCATGCCTTTGCTGCCCTGATAACCGGCATTCAATGTACTGGTGCTCGGAGCATTGCCATTGGACCAGCCTTGCATCGCGCTATAAGAGAAACGATCATCCAACGCGCTGCCGCTGATACCGGCCTGTTGCTGTACCTGCCCCTGATTATTGTGGGTCATCTGGTAACGGGCATAACTGCGGCTGGCCGACTGAGCCTGGCTAAACAGGTTCAACGGAACTTGCATATTCAGCGCCAATTGGCGATCTTCCGGCCAGTTGCCATCGCCTTTGACCCGATTAATGCTGTAAGCCATCCCATAACTCACGCCACGGTAGCTGCCGTTATAGCCCGCCGATACCGTATTCATTACTTTATCATTACCCCAAAAATCATTGCGTTGTAATGACAAATAGGTTGAACCCCATGACCCCAGTTGCTGATTAAGCTGCACCTGGAAATTAGAGCGCTGTCGCTCCAGCGCCCACGGCACCTGCCCTTCACTAAGCTGATAGCCCTGACTGTTAAAATCGGAAAAACTGTAATAATGGCGGGTGGAATAGCGATAAGCCGCCAGATCTATCGAGGTGCCGGTTTCCAGCAAACTCTTGGCATAACGAATCCGGTAAGAGCTACCTTGTTGGCGGCTATCTTGACCGGCCAACGTGGTGCTTGAAGTGGTGATATCCGCCGACAGCGCACCGAAACTCCCCAGTGACACGCCGCTACCGGCGACCATAGAGGCATAGTCCTGCGCTACCAACCCGCCGCCATATAAGGTGACGTCGTAAGGCAGGCCATAGATTAAGGTGCCGAGCACAAAGTCGGATTCTTTCGAGCTGGTGGTGATCCCACCGTTGTAACGCCCGGTGGTGAGCTCATATTTGAGGCTACCGGGGCGGCGCATCACTGGCAGAGATGACAGCGCCAGTGTTTGGGTACGAACGGTGCCATCAGTTTCGGTGATGGTTACCGTCAGGTCGCCGCCCTGCCCGGTCTGGAACAGGTCATTGATACGAAAAGGCCCCGGTGCCACAAAAGTCTGATACACCACATTGCCGTTCTGGCTGACAGTCACCCGGGCGTTACTTTGCGCAATACCGGAGATGACCGGCGCAAAGCCGCGCAGGCTAATCGGCAGCATATCGTCACTGGAATTAAGCTTGACGCCGCGGAACGGAATACTGTCGAAAACGTCATTTTCAGTATTGCTTTCCCCCACCAATATTTCTGAACGCAGAGCGGCGATATCCCGTTGCAGATAAGTGTTGGAAAACTGGGTCTGCTGGTTGCTCTGGCTGTCAATATTGCCACCACGACTCTCGTTGTAGGTGTAAGTCATATCACTGCGCAGCCGCCATGCCTGCCAGTTCAACCCACCGCGCACGCTGGCAAACAGGTTGGTTTGAACTGTATTCCCGCCGTCGTATTGGCCATCCTGCCAGTTGCGCCCGCCGTTGGCGCTGTAATTAAGCAACAGGGCCGGAACGCCCTGATCCCATAAGGCGGGATCAACTGCACCTTGGCTATTAGCCTGCATCGCTATCTGTGGAAAGCTGAGCTCCAGCCGTTGTTGTGGAAAATCAAACCGGACGCGTGCCTCGGGGATCAGCTCATTGATATTGTCGATGGCAACATCCGGCGGCAACCCAACAAAAGCGGGCAGCACCTGCGTGTTCACGCCCATTTCATGCAGAAATGCGGGGGTTAACTCCGGCGCCACTTTCCCTTGTTTATCGGCTTTAAACATCAGTTGGTGCTGGCCTAAATCCACCTGATTGACAAACAGTGTCACCAGATAACTTCCCGCAGGGATCTGGCCTGCGGTTTCAAAAGCACTCAAGTCCGTGGTGGCAGATTGCCCGCCGGTCAGCGCCAGCAAACCAGGGTCAAAGTAATCCCGCGCGCTCGCAGGCGTCGTTGCTGTCAGGAAAGCAACGCCGACCAACGAGGGCAGTATTGTTAATTCAGCGTGGCGGATTTTCATTTTTCTTCTATCCATTACAAAGTCAGGCCATTACGAAAGTCAGAGGTCATATCAAAGGACTACAAATTTTGATGCTTGAAAGGCGTATCCCAACCATCTTCATCAATTAACTGCCAGCTCACCTTGCCGGTAGCGCCTTCTGGCAAGCGGTACTGGCGCTGCCCTTTAGGCGGAACCATCAAGCGAAGCTGGGCTTTATCCATTTCGCTCGCCCCGACGTGAAGCCGGGAAAAAGTCAGCCAGTAAGGTGTCGGATTTTCTGCAATCAGCACATTGCCTTCGCGGCGAAAACTCAGTTGTGACGCCACATCGGCCACCGCGCGTTTAGCCAGCCCTTCAGGCCGATAGAAGACTTTCATATTGCTCACCACGGTGAGTGCCATCTGCCCGGCTTGCGCATCTTTGTTAGTCTCTTGCTGTGCAGGGATGGCTTTCATCGAGATAAAAAATACTGATTCGCGATCGGTCGGTAGCGGCTCACCGTTACGCCGGATACGCAATGTCAGCTCACTGTTCGCTTCCAGCCGTGCCAGTGGTGGTGTGACGATAAAGGGCATCGCCCCCTGATCTGTATTCGTCATATTCACATCACCGGTAACCGGATCGACGGGTTGTATCCAGGACTGCATCAAATACGGCGCGGCACTTTTGTTATAAGCCGTCAGGCTGACGCCTTTCTTCTCGGTTTCGGGATAGATAACCCGCAACACGTAAAACGAAATCCCCGGCTTATTGGGGGCCGTTTGGGCTGCCGCAAAGCCAGAAAAAAGAGTGAATAAACACAGCCCAAAAGCAATGAGGTGTTTGGGAAAGACAAAACTCATGATGTTTCCTTGATTGACGACACCGCCTGCTGACATTGACTCGATAACCCACCGAAATCATTGATGGTTTGCCATTTAGCTTGTGTCACGGGCGCGGAGACTGAATAAGTCGCAGTGCTCATCGGGGCCACCATTGAGGGTTGGTTATCCAAATCAATAGTGGTGTGATTCAGCACCAGTTGCCCCAGCGTCTGGTAGTAAGGTGTTGGATTGTTCACGCGCACGCCTTGAGCTGTCGCGTTGAACTCCAGGCCACAAGCGGCGGCATCTTGAGAAACAGCCAGACCCGTTGGGCGATAAAACAGCTTAATCATAAAGCGCAGCCCCATAGAGACCTGGTTGCTGGCGCTGTTCTGTTCTGTTTGTGCCGGAATACCCACTACCGAGAGGTAAAACAGCGACTCGCGATCAGTGGGCAGGCCCGCGGTATCCTGCGGCAAAATACGCAGTAACTGGCGGTTATCAGCGCGCAATGGGAAAAGCGGCGGCGTGATAACAAAAGGAGCGGATGCCGTGTCATCAAGATTACGTTGCACCCGACTCTGAATAAGATAGGTTTGGTTATCACTGTTTTTGACGGTCAGCGTCTGGGCTTTGTCCGTCGCCAAAAACACCATGCGCGTCTGGCTCAGGCTGATACCGCCCACATTGGCTGCAATGGTATTTTCAGTTGCCAGCAGCAGTAGCAAAAATACGCTGATTCTGGCTGGCAAGGAGGCGCGAACCGGTAGCATAGTGACCTCAGCGATAAACAAGATTAAAGAGCACCCGGGCGTTCAATTCACCAGGTTGTAAATTGCTGCACTCTGCACCGTTGCCGCAGGTCACACCGGCATAAAACGTGATGCTCTGGTTAACTGGATTTACCCCTTTGGCTGCCAGTGGGATATCGTCACCATTCTTGACTTCGAGTTGATTGTAATTAGGGGTTGTCTCAGTTTTTACCAACATCACGCCCATACCACTGGCGACAGAATCACTGCTACGAAACAGCCACTTACCGCTCTGAACCATCCCTTCACCACTGACATTCACCGCTGGCGTAAAACTGGGATGAGTGCCGCTACAGGCTTGCACATTCAGAGTGAAAGGCTCGGCTCTCACCAACGCATTAGCGGTAAGTTGAGCTTGAGCAATCGGGCCCAGTGACAGGACGCTTTTATTCAGGCTCAAGGTGCAAGTCCCCGGATTCAGTACCGCCGAGAAATTGAGCGTCACCGCCGATGCCGGGGCAGCCAATAGCCCTTGCAGCCCGAGGGCGATGGCCAATAAAGAGAGGTTACGGCAGAGTCTGATTGAAGACATTAATGCCCCCTTCGTCATTGATCGTCTGCCACTGAACCTTGCCGGTGGTGACTGAACTTGGGTAGGTATGATGACTAAATGGCGCAATCATCAATGCCGCAGGGCTATCGAGTTTGGCGGCCTGATCACCTATTTTAAGGCTGGCAAAACTGACAAAATACGGTGAATTGTTGCTCACTTTAATACCGTCTTTCACCCGGGAGAATTGCAAATCCCGCTGTGCCGCGGCGGATGACGATGGCAATCCTGACGGGCGGTAAAACAACTTGATAATATTGCCGACGCCAAATTGTACTGTTCCACTGACGCCTGCACGTTGATTACCCGACTCGGGCATGGTGCTGGCAGGAATTGCGCTGGCATGAAAAAAGAATACTGACTCGTGGTTATTTGGCGCATTTACGTTTTGAGCCACGATACGAATTTGGTTAGTGCTGCCCGCTTCCAGACGAAATAGCGGTGGTGTAACCGAAAACGGTGCCGGTTCATATTTATGCTGCATACGGCTTATGCCGGTTTGCACCAGATAAGGTGTTGCAGCCAGGGTATTACGAACCGTCACACTAATACTGGGGGCACCCTGAGGATAAATCAGCCGGGTGGCGTTGATACCAAATCCTTCCGCCTGTGCCGCGAAAGACGAGGCAAATAAGGACAGCATCAAGGAAAAAAGCGGGAAGAAACGGGGCATTCTACGGCTCCTGTGGGCTAAAAAAAGCGGGCAATAATGCCCGCTTGCGAACAGAGATAAATCAGTTGTAGGCGAAGCTGAACAAGATAGGAGCGCTAACAGCGCCAATATCTGCTGCTGTTGCAGAAGTTGAAGCCAGACCCGCTTGTAAGCTCAGAGTCTTGGTATTGAAATCGCCTGCCGCAGGTGTAGAACCAGCGGTTGCAACGATCAGTTTGTCATTGTTGCTGATAAAGGCAGTTGGAGTAGCGACCTTGCTCAGCATGATGCCGGTGTTGGTGCCGGTGGTGTTAAACATGTTCGGGTTACCACCCAGTGTCTGACCGGTTACGACCAGACCGGCGGTATCACCAGCAACCAATGGATCCTGACAGTTGTTCAGGCCAACAGTGAAAGGCTTAACGCTGGCGGCAATTGGTGTGGCGACAGAAGTAAACTCGCTGCGTGTGTAGTTACCCAGGTCCAGATTATTGGTAGACAGGCTGACGTCACAGGTGGCAGCAACCACGTTGGCAGTGATAGTCATCTGGGCGTTAGAAGCCGCCTGAGCACCACCAGTAGCAGCCAGTAACAACAATGCAGCCGGAGCCAGAGTTAATAAATTCTTATGCATGATATTTCCTTATTTAATTGGTGTATCCGATTACTCGGAATTAGGTGTTATAAAAGTCATAGGCAAATAAAACCATTAATTGGCTTATTACCAATGTGTCAGCATGCAACACTTACTTATTCCCCAGACATAGCTAATGCATGAATGAGGCTTTCTTCATTTCTTGATAATATTTTATGAGTTAATACATCCGACCTCTTTAATTACTCAAAGAGTTATCAATATAAATATAATCAAAACAAACGATGAGTTATGCTCCAACTCAACTTACTGATGGAAAAGAATAATAGTTTTAGTATTAAGGTCGAATAGATGTAGGAAAACTGTATTTATCCGTACTCCTTAAGAACATAATCTTATGTAGTCATAAAAGTCATGTAGCCATAAAAACTATTGAAATGATTATACTCGATTTTTTTATCTGGTAAACACAACATGAACGGGCGATTGGACTAACAAATCAAAAACATACCACATTTTACTCTGGGAAGGTGATGATATCGGACAATTTTAGTCTGACTATTTATTTATTGCAGGGTTTTAAATTCAATTAACAAGTTAATCCCAGATAAAAAGACTTAATAAAAAAAATTTAAAAATCCTTAAAATCATACATTAATGTAGGAACAATCTAACAATTAACTATTATTTTAAATAAAATGTAATTGTAAAGTTATATAACAAATATATTTAACCTATCGCTCTGATTTGTATTTATTAATTTAAATTCAGTCAATTAATATACATATATGTAAAGTTAGGTAAAACGAAGCAATAATATAAGTGTTTGTTTTTAAATTACTTTATAAAAATTGACAATAATAAATCAAACACAGCATTCTCTATCGCCATTTTAATCTTTCATTCAATGCAGCTATCGCACGATCCCTAAGTCAGCACGCGATTGCCTTCCCCTACTCTCTGTTCGAATCCCGTTCTTACGGCGATAAACATAATACTGATAACCCCACTGCGGCATGACACTCCGGGGAATGCCAACCGAATAATGTAGAATACGGTTCATTGCAATGTAAGAAATTCATGATTTAAATCACTTTATTAGGATTATTATTAAACAAATAGACTACCGTTTCTCCATCACAAACGATGAACCGTAATTAGAATCTCATTTAACGAGATATTAATCATAATCAATTCCGGTTTGTACGATATTTCCTACGGGTTTTATAGGTTAATTCTTGGGTATTTTTTATATTATAAAAACGCATTGAAAATGACTTCTTCACGGGCATAATGCGCTGCATTATTTTATTCAGCCGTTTATCTGCCCCAACAGGGCAAATAAGGATATTCCCTGTGCTGCGTTCCCACTATTTAACATTAATAGCTGGCATATTGTTGCCTACGGTAGCTATTCCATTTGCAAGTAATAGCGCGGAATTAGCCCCCGCGCAGCAAAGTATTCATCAGCAGGAACGGCAACGGGCACTGGAAGAGCGTCTGGCACCAACCACACCAGATGTGCGCTTATCTGCGCCGTCAGCATCCGTTGGTCGCATCACTTTCCCGGCAGAGCAACCCTGTTTTGTCATTGAACGCGTCACGGTTAGTGGAACTGAACCATTGCCCCGCTGGTTGCCATTGCAACGACTCGCCGATCAAGCGCAAAACCAGTGTTTGGGGGCCAAGGGGATTAACCTGCTGATGAGCCAATTACAAAATCGGCTAATTGATCATGGTTATGTCACTACCCGTGTTCTGGCTCCGCAGCAGGATTTGAACAGCGGTACTCTGGCACTACAAGTGGTACCCGGCAAGATACGTCAGGTGACGCTGACTCCAAACAGTGACCACCATGTCACACTATTTAGTGCTTTCCCCGCACGCCCCGGTAACTTGTTGGATTTACGTGATATCGAACAAGGACTGGAGAACCTACAGCGCGTCCCCACCGTGCAAGCCAGTATGGAATTGATCCCCGGTTCCGCACCCGGTGAGACCGACATCGCCCTGAACTGGCAGCAGAGCAAAATGTGGCGGCTGGCAGCCTCATTGGATGACTCCGGCACCCGCAGCACCGGCCGCTATCAAGGTGGCGCGACACTGTTTCTGGATAACCCTTTATCCCTGAGTGACCTGTTTTATGTCTCGGCTGGCGGTTCAATAAAAAATCGCGGCGATAAAGGTACCAATAACCTAACCGGCCATTACTCGCTGCCTTTCGGTTACTGGACCGCAGGTATTACCGCCAGCAGCTATGACTATCACCAGACGGTGGCAGGGCTGAATGGCGACTACAGCTATCGGGGGGAAAGTGAGAATGTGACACTGCAACTCAGCCGTCTGCTGCACCGTAATGCCAACCAGAAAACCACTTTTACCTACGATGTGCTGA